>CAYIIA010000085.1:0-1718 GCA_964363385.1 uncultured Gammaproteobacteria bacterium | reverse complement strand
CCAGGAATATCTTGGCTGGTTGCCAATTGAAAATTAAAAAACCAAGGGAACTGCCGGCCAAGATCAAAGCCCAGATGCCGGTCGCAGACATCTTCACATCCCAATCCAGGCTTAAAAGGAAGATGATTATCGAGGCAATGACTGCAATGCCGGAAACTAAGCCGTCCAGACCGTCTAAAAACTTGGTGGTGTACATCATGGCCATGAGCCAGAAAAAAGAAATAATCATCCCGGCTAGAGGCAAGAGATAGACAATGGCATTGCTTGCTCCGCCCAATTGGTTGGTAATGTACCCGATGTGCACGCCGGAAAAGATTACCGTTAGAGAAGCGAGTATGGGCCAGATTATCTGTTGCCAGGGCTTTAAATTATACTTGTCATCCAAAAAACCGCCTAACATGATTATTCCTCCGGCTATGAATATCCCCCAAAGGAAGCGATCCGGGATTTTGGCAAAGTTGGCCAGATGAAAATAGCGGAAAAGGAACAAAACAAAAAAAGTGGAAAGGAAAACAGCTAAGCCGCCCAGAAGAGGTATGGGTTGGTCATGGATTTTCCTCTCGCCTCTTGGCAAATCCACAGCTTGTACTTTCAAGGCTATGGTTTTTACCAAAGGAACCAGGATCAGGGTGGTCAAAAAACCGCCGGAGATCGCTAGGATATAAATTAAAGACAAAGGGATCATATACCTTATTTTGACATAAATAAACCGTCTCAGTCAATACTGCTCTGACTGAGACGTTAACCTTTCCCTCCCTACTGGACAATGACATTGCACAACGCCCATGTCGTTATTCTTGTCCTGCCACGGGAAGACTTGCCTTGGACGGCAATCCTTACCACTACGGCACTGTCAGCGCAGACAGCCAGAGAATCTTCTTCTCCGGATTTTTCCGCCAGCTCGCCGGATTTTTGTGTTATCCGGTTCCTGACTTGCATCCCAGGACGCAGATCTTCCTTCTTTAGGCCGTTGACAGTCGTATTATATGCATCAAATTCCATCCCTTCCTCCTTTCATTGGATTCCACAGCCTTACGATCTCTAGCAGCCACATGACGTTTTGGTGTCCGTGTTCTCTAATATATCATCCAGGGTCATACCCTCTCTTGTCATAGCTTCCTCCTCTCCGGTTAGACGCCTCCTTTTCCGCTACCTTACTCCCCTTGAAAAAATTTGTCAATTAGAGTTTTCCCCGCCTGATCTCTCCCCGGATCTTTTCCATTAGAGAGAGGTAAAAATACAGATTATTCAGAGTCGCCAATCTCATGCTTAACGGCTCTTGAGTCTTGAAAAGATGGTGCAGATATGCTTTGGAATATTTTTTTAAATTGATGTTTATCGGTGAAAAATCATACCGGTACTTGGCGTTAGTGACGTTAATGGCCTCGTAATCCAATCCTTTCTTAAAAACATATAATCTGCCGTGCCTGGCTTCCCGAGTGGGAATGACGCAGTCAAACATGTCTATGCCCCTTTTTACGGCTTCCACGATGTTCTGTGGCGTACCTACTCCCATAAGATATCTAGGTTTGTTCTTTGGCATCAGAGGCGCGATCTCGTCCAAGATACTGTACATTTCCTGGTTAGTCTCTCCTACAGCCAATCCGCCCAAAGCGTAGCCGTCAAAATCCAAAGGAATCAAATCCTCCAAGCTTTTTTTATAAGAACCGGATATATTACAGCCAGGATGATGGCAAAATAATTTTGTTTGTTTTTTT
>CAYIIA010000084.1:0-2167 GCA_964363385.1 uncultured Gammaproteobacteria bacterium | reverse complement strand
ATTCTTTTCTTCCAAAGAAATATTCTTTAATTCCTCGTCATCCTCATTTTCCAGGATCATCTTTTCCACACCCTTAATCTCTTCAAGAGTCTTGTCCCACTCCTTCTTGGCGGAGATTATCTCTTTGAGATGGTCGTATTCCTGGGATACCTCCCTTATTTTCTGCGGATCTGAAACCACGGACTCGTCCTGCAAAAGACGTTCCAATTCTTCAAACCGGGTTTGCAGTTTTTCCAGTTTTTCCTGCATATGTGTATTATATCCTAAACAAAAAGAACCCACCAATATTAACGGGTCCTTTTTGAAAGTGGTTATTCTTTTTCAATTTTGGCTTTTTTGGCGGTCTGGATCTTTTTTTGCTTCTCTTTCTTGGCTTTCTTGCCTTTTCTTTCGGTCAAAGCGGTCTTAGCTGAGGTCCGTTTCTGGAATTTATCCACTCTTCTGGCAGTGTCTAAAAGCTTTTGTTTTCCGGTGTAGAAAGGATGGCAGGCAGAGCAGATCTCCACGCGGATTTCCGGCAAAGTCGAGCCCACAGTGAAAGTATGGCCGCAGGCGCATACAACCTTGGCTTCGGAGTGGTATTGGGGATGGATGTCTTTCTTCATAGTTGATTATGGTTTATTTCCCCTTTAGATTAGCAAAAAGGGGAGGATTTGTCAATTTTGCGGAAATTAAGGCGGAAATATGGTATGGATTTTAGTATTTGCGATTTTCTTCTTTTTATAGCTAAAAGCGAAATTTTAAAAAACTTTAGCAAAAACAAAAACCCGGGAATTAACCTGGGTTTTTGGAATCCGCAATTGGCAGATTTTAGGGCTTGGATTGCATTTACGTTTGACATTGGTAATTATAGCAAATCAAATGTTTTTGTCAATATCTTTTTGCAAAACAAAAACCCGGAGACTAATCCGGGTTGTTTTGGGGATTCATCCGCCCTTGACATTGTTTTAAGTATACCAGACAAAAAAAGAATTGTCAAAATAATTCAAACTAAAAACCATCCAATGAAAGATGGTTCTTAGCGTGGAGCCAAGGGGAATCGAACCCCCTCAATCTACATGTCAAACGTAAATGCCCTACCTTAGGGTGGCCCCAGGCCCCACGAGATTAAACATAGCAAAGAGAGGTTAAAGTCCGGATAAAATCATAAAATTAAAATTTAGTTTTTCTTGAAAAACAAAAACCCGGGAAATCACTCCCGAGTCTTTGAGATCTGCAACCGGCAGATTTCAGAGTTTGGATCAAACTTGCATTCGACATTATTAATCTTAGCACATTGAACAATCTCGTCAAGATTTTTTTGCAAAACAAAAACCCGGGAGTTAACCCGGATTTTTTAAACCACCTCTGGATCTCGGGGTTTAGATAGAATCCTTATTTAGGATAAGTAATTATATACCCGCTGAATCATTTTTGTCAAGAAAATGTATAGTTAACATTAAAGGGTTACTTTCTGGTAGGATAAGGGTGACTAATGCTAACTCATCTAAATTAAGGATAAAGCAATTATTTGACATTTCTTAAATAATCTGCTAAATTAACATTTGTAATAAATAACACCCATACTTCTTAAATTTTCCTGGTCTCCTGGATCCCTCGATCCAAAAAGACCTAAAGAAGTAGAGGCAGAAAGGAAAAAGTATGAAAACATTAACCGTGTTGGAACTTCTTCAATCCGGAGTCCATTTCGGCCACCAGAAGAGCCGTTGGCATCCCAAGATGAGGGAATTCGTGTTCGCTGAAAGAAACGGCGTCCACATCATTGATCTGGAAAAGACGCTGGTCAAACTCCAGGAAGCTTTGGATTTCATGGAAAAGACTGCTTCCGAAGGCGGAACCATTCTTTTTGTCGGCACCAAAAAACAAGGCAGGAAGATCATGGAGAAATATGCCAAGGAATGTGGCATGCCGTACATCGTGGAGAGATGGATAGGCGGCATGTTCACCAACTTCGCCAATGTGAGCAAGCTCATTAAGAAGTACAAGGACTTGGTGGAGAAAAGGGAATCCGGCGAACTGAACAAATACACCAAAAAGGAAAGATCTGATTTTGACAAGGAAATAGAAAAGCTGGAAAAATTCGTCGGCGGCCTGGTGGATCTTAAGAAGATCCCGGAAGCCATATTCGTCTTAGACGCCAAAAGAGAGAAGACGGCCGTAGTCGAAG
>CAYIIA010000083.1:0-2256 GCA_964363385.1 uncultured Gammaproteobacteria bacterium | reverse complement strand
TTTCTCCGGTTTCTTAGTTTGTAATCTCCAATTTAAGCAGACGGCCGCCGAAACTGCCATACTCGGCATAGCTCCCGTCTTCCGCTTTAACCATGATCTTCTCCAGCCAATCCGGTTCCAAGACGATGTCCGGATTGCATAAGACTACGTAGGGCGAATTTAATAACCTAATCCCTTGGTTGTTCGCCTTGGCAAAACCCAGATTTTGCTTATTTTGGAAAACCGCAACCTCAGGATGGTGGTGGCGCAGATAATCCGCTGTGCCGTCCAAGGAATTGTTGTCCACCACCAGGATTTGGAAATCCCGGTAAGTCTGGGAAAGGATGGATTTCAGGCAATCCGGCAGATACCTCCGGCTGTTGTAACTCACGATCTGGATTGTCACTTTGGGGAAACTCATTTATTTATTTTTTTCTCTGTCACCCAGAAACCCAATTTCCATTTCCCGCCCAGCATCAGCCTGGTCTGCGCATCCAGAGCCGGAATGGAACCGAAGATTATCATGGTAAAAGGGAAAATAACCCACTGGGCCAGCATGATCAGATAATTGTACCAATGATATTCTCTCGGCTTGACCGGCAAAAGGAAAGCATACATAACGGCGTTGAGGACCAACCCTCCCATGCCTAGCGCCATTAGTCTTTCCAAGGTGTAAGGCGCGTTCTGGAAAAAAGCCGAGGCCTTGACTGAATCTGAAGCCAGCCACAAAGGCAAACGGCCGAGAATGAAGATGAGCAGGGGCGCGGTGACCCAGGAATACATGCCTTCTGCTTGGTTCCAAAAATAATACAAACGCTTTTTCAGAGGAATCTTCCGGTTGGCGTTTTTACCGAAAAAATTATCCCACATCCAAGGGAAATGCTCCACGCCCCAGGCCCAACGGCGCATCTGCTTGTACTGATCGGCAAAACCTTTCCAAAACGAGCCAGTATACACCGTATCCATGGAAAGCGTGGTAAACATGGGCACGACTTCGTAATCTCCGTTGTATTTCACAAATCCTTGGAGGCAGATACGGGAGTCTTCGGAAACAATAGTGCTGTCATGGAAGCCGACGTCGACGATCATCTTGAAACTCATGCTGTGGGAAGAAAAGGTAAGCAGCCTGTCCGGCCGGGAAAGATCCGTCAGGAGCCAGAAAGTAGTGGCTGAAGCCACGACGCGGATAATGGGGTTGGATTGCCAGATGTTGTTGTTGTACAGGATGAGAGGCTGGTAACTGGCGCGGGTCGGATCAGGATGGGTCAGGAACTTGTACGTCAAACAGGAAAAATAATCTTCACGAGGCAGGGTTTCAATGTCAAAACAGGAAACAATTATTTTCTCATAAGGGATTTGAAGATTGTCAATGATTCCCTTCAGATTCTCTTCCATGCAATGCACATTGGCGCCCTTGCCCATGAGTTCTCCTGGTTTGCCGTGATGGACCGTAATGAGCAGGCGGAAAAACTTGCTTTCGAATCTGTCTTGGATCTTTTTGGCGATCTGCAGGAAATTCTCCTCGTCCCGGCCTTCTCCGCCCAAAGCGACGATCATCTTGTCTTTGGGATAATCCGTGGCCAGAAGCCTTTCAAAAGACCGTTCAATAACCTCATACGGTTCTTTGTACGTCGGGTAGGTTATGGCATGGTAGTACTCCGTGTGATCATCCGGGAGTTTTTCCAATTCTTCCAGCCAATTCTTTTTAAGGTCTTTGCGGTATTTTAACCAGGAAATTAAAAGCCAGACCATCATGTAGAATATCCGGATGATCCAATAAACCGAGAAGGTAATAATGAAATATATGGCCCAAAGAGGCTTGGTAAAAGAAACCAGGATAATAAGGATGAAGGTCGTCCAGATCAAGAATCCGGGAACTAATTCCATGATGTTTCTTGGGGTTTTTTCGCTCATATGGATACTAATAAAATAACATTTTTGGAGAAAAAAATCAATGGCGGAATTTTAAAAGCCGGCTCCCAGAGCCGGCTTCCTTGATTTAAATCACAACAAGCTTTTCCCGGTCATTTCTTTGGAAGGCTTAAGCCCCATGATCTTTAAAATCGTAGGCGCCACATCAGAAAGAATGCCGGATGGCTGGACTAAACTCAGATCTGAATTCGGGCTGTCGGAAACGCCCCCGGTCTTGCCTGCCCACTTCTCCCCTATCACTAAAAACGGAACTGGGTAAGTGCTGTGCTCCTTGTCCACTTCTCCGGACTGGAGATTGGCAATCTCTTCAGCGTTGCCATGATCCGCGGTAATGATCGCCACTCC
>CAYIIA010000082.1:0-2352 GCA_964363385.1 uncultured Gammaproteobacteria bacterium | reverse complement strand
CTATTGTCTAATCTAAGGCGGCAACACATGCTCCTGGCATCCTCAGCCTTCATGTCGCTATTTACAAAGTTGGCGAAATAAGGAATGCCGTATTTAGCCGTCATCTCCCAAACCGGATCCAAAACTTCGTTCTGCCAATTAAAATCCGAGGAAATATTGTAAGTAGGAATGGGAAAGGTAAAAATCCTTCCATTGGCGTCGCCCTCCATCATGACCTCGGCAAAGGCGCGGTTTATCATATCCATTTCCTTCTGGAATTCCTTGTAGGTTTCCTTCTGTGGAATTCCCCCGATGACTACCGGCTCATTGGCCAGAGTAGAAGGGCAAATCAGATCAAAAGTAAGATTAGTGAATGGAGTTTGAAAACCTACCCTGGTCGGCACATTCATATTGAACACGAACTCCTGAAACGCCTGCTTCACCTTTTTTTCATCCAGGCCGTCATGGCGGATGAAAGGAGCCAGCAAGGTGTCAAAATTGGCAAAGGCCTGAGCGCCGGCCGCTTCGCCTTGAAGCGTAAAAAAGAAATTGACCGCCTGGCCTAGAGCGACTCTTAAATGCTTGGCCGGCTTGGAACAAATCTTGCCTTCCACGCCCGTGAATCCTCTCCGTAAAAGATCCTGCAGATCCCAGCCGCAGCAATACACCGCTAAAATCTGCAAGTCATGGAGATGGAGAGCGCCATCGATATGCGCTTCCCTGATCTCGGGCGGATAAATCTTATTCAACCAATAATGGGAAGAGACCGCGGATGCCACATGATTATTCAGTCCTTGAAGAGAATAGCTCATGTTGGCGTTTTCTTTAACGCGCCAGTCCAGCTGTTTCAAATATCCTTCGATGATGTCATGGGAGTCGATTAACTTCTTCATCTCCCTCAGTCTGGCGTGTTGTTCGCGGTAAATGATGTACGCCTTGGCGGCCTTGACCAAACTTTCTTTAATTAAAATTTCTTCCACGCTATCCTGGATTTCTTCAATAGCTGGAATGGATCGGGGATGGAATTTATCGTTTAAGATCTTAACTACCTTGTCTGCCAATTCATTAGCTAAAGTTTCGTCGTCCCGACCGACCGCTTTCAAGGCTTTGTAGATGACCTCCGAGATTTTGCTCTGATCAAAATCCACGATGCTGCCATCTCTCTTCCTGACTTGTTTAATCTGGGTTTCCATGACAAACCTGGTTAATTTATGGGAAAAAATTCAAAAAGAAATAAAAACAGACCTAGGGCCATAAAGTTCAAATTGGGAAAATTCAAACTTACTAGATCTATCGTTTTCCTCAAGCTGTAATCATTATACTCTCCATATTCTCAAACTGTCAAAAAACCGGTTTCTCCTGTTTTTAAAGGGTTTTATGAGGATAAAATACGGGGTGTGGATAAATAAAAAACCCGCTCTTTTAAAGCGGGCTCTAATTGGCAATTATCTTATTCAATCGCCCTAAATTCACTCTTTATCCATTCCGGGTAATCACCCGTTATAACAGTATTCTTATCCACCCACCGGAAATCGGTATGCTCTCCGCTTAAACCGACTTTACCGCTGACATAATCAGCTAAAAAGGTGATTCCTACCAGGTGTAGGTCGTCCTTAACAAACCCCCAAACCCGGGATGGCTTCATAACCTTAATCTCCAAACCGAGCTCCTCAGCCACTTCCCTCTTTAAACCTTCTTCCGGGTCTTCTCCGAATTTCAACCTGCCACCTGGAATATCTATCTCATTAGGGCTTATTTCCTCTGTGTCGCTTTTAAAGATGACCAGATACTTATTGTCTTTTCTTATGATCGCCTTGACAGCGACGCCGAATTTTTTTTCCATATTTTTTGGTTATTTTATCTAAGTATAATGGTGCATAAATAATCGCCGTGAATAAATTTTTTTACTGATCCGCACTTTTTAAATTTTATTGCCGGCCTCTTCCTATTATTCAAAAATGGACAGAATGAGTCAGGCGATTTTTCCCGATTCTCCAATATTCTTCGGCCATAGCATCCGCCCATGCACCTTGATGAAACAATACAGCCTTTGCAGAATTTTGGCAATATCTTTTTGTCATGATTGAATTTATGGCAACTATCGTCATTACGCACATAAACACAGGAGGATATTCGGCCATCAGGATGAACTCTTAAGGAATTGCCACATTTTGATCCACCACTAACGCCTTTCCACACTAAGGAGAGAATCGGCTCAGAACACGAAACCATCTTGAAATTTTTACTCATTGATTCAACGGCCAATGATCCCGTAGTAATTCGCAACCTTCAAACCCTTATCAATCATGATCTCGGCTTCGCTCTCCGTCAATCCGTTGAGAAGGCCAAGTGCGAACTCTCGAAACAAAAGGA
>CAYIIA010000081.1:0-2398 GCA_964363385.1 uncultured Gammaproteobacteria bacterium | reverse complement strand
TTGCCTCGAATAAATGTGTCGTGGAAAGACTGAAGCTTTAGGGCGTGAGAGCCAACAAGATATTTTTAACCGGATTCCCTTTGCCCAACGAAAACACCGGACCCGGACTTAAGACGCTTAAGAAAGATATCGGCCGGAGACTAATCCAACTGGATCCAAAGAAGATATATATCGACCAGTATGAAAAGACCTTAAGGAGCCAATTGGGGAGGAATAATTTAAAGAAAACCGTTTCCCGTCCGCTCACCATCACCTTTGCTGTCGGCGGAGCCGGCGCCCAGAGGGAGTTGGGGGTCAAGATCATTAAAAGTTTGCGCGGGCAGATCCTGGCTCGCCGCGTGAGGATTAATTTGGTGGCCGGCATCCATCCGGCGGTGAACCAGTATTTCAGTGAATCCTTGAAAGCCTTGAATCTTCACAAGAACAAGGACGACGGCATCAGGATAGTTTTTGCCAATGGAGACAAAAATGAATATTTCAAAGAGTTTAATAAAATCCTAAGAGATACGGATATCTTATGGACCAAGCCATCCGAACTTTCTTTCTATTGCGCTCTGGGCATTCCCATTGTCATGGCGCCGCCCATCGGTTCCCAGGAAATCTTCAATCAGAAGTGGCTGGAAGCCATTGGTTCAGGCTTGGATCAGGATGATCCAAGGTATGCCAATGAATGGCTTTTTGACTGGATCGACAGCGGCTGGCTGGCGGAAGCGGCCATGCAGGGATTTACGGAAGCGCCGAAATACGGCACTTTCAATATTGAGAAAATTATTTTCCATAAATTCAAAGAAACCAAGAAAGTCAAGACAGTCTTGCAATACTAATTATGAAAAAAACCATCCTCATTCTTTTGGTTGTTTTCGGAGCGACTCTCGCCGCTCCGGTTTTTGCTTCCGGACTAGTCAAATCGGCAAACAGTCCTGTCATCTATTACTTGGACGGAAAAAACCTCCGCCATCCATTTCCTACCGAAAAAACCTATAAAACCTGGTATGAAGATTTTAAAAACATCCGGATATTGACTTCAGACCAGATGAAAACATATCCTCTGGGAAAAAACGTCACCGTCCGGCCGGGAATAAGCCTGGTGAGTTTCCCCACGGATCCAAATACATATGCCGTGGAAATCGGGGGAGTCATCCGGCCTTTTGAAGACCAGATTATTGCCCAGGATATCTACGGATCGGATTGGAAAAAAAGAGTCATCGCCATCCCGGATTCTTTTTTCAATGATTACATCCTAGGAGAAGAGATACAGGGGAATTACCAGTTGCCGGACGGTTTTCTTTTCCAGTCCAAGGACACCAAGAAGTACTACTACAAATACAATAACCTGCTCTGGCCTTTCCAGGACGAAAAAAGCGTTCTGGCCAATAACCTTGAATTAAAAGACGCTGTAATTTCGTCTCTGGCTTTTGACAAGAGAAAAAAGGAAATTACGGGCTTAAGCCCCAAAGTCTCAGATCCTTCCGCAGCTCCTTTGAAAAGCAATGCGGATTGCCAGAATAAAAAACTCAAAGTCGCTTTCATCCTAGTCGCTCAGGATAAGTACACGACTGAAGAAACAAAAAAACTGGACCAGCTTAAAGAAAGATTTGAAGAAAATTTCAAGTTTTCCACCAAAGGCCTGGCCATAGCAGACGTCAGCTTTCCCTTGACCATCTTAAGTAACGACGAATCCCTCCTTTTCCTTTCCCCAGACGGACAGAAGAAGCCGGACAACGAAGCCATTAATGTTTTTTTTGACAAGAATCCGGATGATTTCGACCTGATCGTCATGTATAATAACTGGGTTATGAATGAACCGGAAATAGCCAAGTATATAACGATCACCAACGATTTTGTCGGTACTGGCAACGGCCAGATGCACAGCGCCTATATCTTCGGCAGCCGGGGAAAACTCAAAGGCATCGCCAATATGGGGAATTTAAATAAATACCTGGTGGATAACGCTTCTTCTTTGGATCAATCTGTTAATTATATCATCCATGAAATTTTGCATCACTGGAGCGGCCGTCCTTTATTCCAAAACAGAGAAAATGCCAGCCAGGATCTGCTTCTAGCTCCAGGCTACAATCATTACAATATGTATGTGGATTTCATTTCTCCCCTAGGCGGAAACGGCTGGCAGGACAACGGCGACGGCACGTTCACCAGTAAGATAACCACCGTAGCGAACCCCAACCGCAAAGTCATGTCAGACATGGATCTGTATTTCATGGGCTTGCTTCCCAAGATCGCGGTGGACGATGTCAGATATCTAGTCCCGGAAATACCAGGAGCCGTAGGCAATGTTATTAAAGGAAAAATGAATACTGTAAGCATCGATCAGATAATTTCCGCCATGGGAGATTGGCGTTGCCAATTGGAATAGGATGAAAAAAGATTTTTTTGTCAT
>CAYIIA010000080.1:0-2549 GCA_964363385.1 uncultured Gammaproteobacteria bacterium | reverse complement strand
ATTCGAACCGGCGACCTTCTCCTTGGCAAGGAGACGTTCTAGCCAACTGAACTACCGCCGCAAACTAACAAAACAATTTTAACAGAAAAAAATGAATTTGTAAACCCCTTATTTTACCAATTTTTTAATCAATTCTTCCAGCTTTTTACTGATCTCTCCATTTCCACACCTTCCGTAAGAAGCCAGATTTTTCTCGTAATCCGGTAAATGGTCCAAAAAATCCTCAAAAACAGACCTATTGAATTCCTTAGTCATCCTGCCATATCCCATTTTTTCCAAATAATATGCGTTGATAATCTGCTCTATTTGCTTGGCTACAGGCAGAGCTAAGTAAGGCTTTTTTAAATACAAACTTTCTGAAATCAAACTCAGGCCGGCGTTTCCAATAATCGCCCGGCAATTGGCCAGATACTTCAACCAGTCATGATGGCTGTAATTTTTAAACTCAATATTTCCAACCGTCTTTTCCATATTCAACCCGAACACCACGAACCTCTGGTCGATTCCTTTTAATTCCTCAATCACCTGGCTGAAGCTGGAAGTCTGGTAGACTAAAATATAATCTTCCTTTTTAGGCTCCAGCGCCAAAACTTCCTGGCGGATAATGGGAGAAAAAAGAAAAGCGTTTTTTTTCTTGACCGGCGTTTCAAAAAAACTGGTGATGAGGTAATAGTTAGCTTTCCAAACCATGGATTTAACGACTAATTTATCCAACAAAAGATCTTTCTCGTATTCTTTAGGCAAATCTATGTCCGTATGTGTCAACTGGTGCTGGTTATCCAAGGAAATTAAAGGCACTCTCTGCCATTTGGCTAACAAAGCCGAGAGAGGCTCAAAATCCGTAATGACCAGATCCGGCTTGAAGTCCCTGAACCTCGTTAAAATCCGAGGCCAATTATCTACTTTAAGAAAAACTTTCTTGGCGTTGCTGTAAAAAGTGTGCCAGTATCTGAGACGATTATCTTTGTATGAAAGATTGAGCCCGGGGATTTCAAAGACCTCCCAGCCGGAAGAGGGGTGGCTTAAAAGAAACAAGCCCTGGTCATATGTAAAAACCAGGATCTGATGTCCTTGTTTTGCTAAAAAACCAAGAATTTCCTTGCTTCTAGCCGAATGGCCGAAGCCTTGTCCGGCCACGCCGTAAATTATTTTCGCCATAAAAAATATATAAAAAGATTATATCATTTTGTTTGTCATTTTACCACTTAAATGTTAAGATATGGCTATGGAAAACGACTCATTAAAACGCGTGGTTTCTCCCGGCGAAGACGCTGACGAACAGCTACTCGATGACTCTTTGCGGCCCAAAAATCTCTCCTCTTATGTGGGCCAGGATGCAGTCAAGGAAAATCTAAAGATCTTCACCAAGGCGGCTAAATCCCGGGGCGAGGCTCTGGAGCATGTTTTAATCTTCGGACCTCCGGGATTGGGCAAAACGACCCTGGCGCATATCATCGCCAACGAGATGAATGCGAACATTAAAGTGACATCCGGCCCGGCCATTGAAAGGACCGGTGATCTGGCCGCTATCCTGACTAATTTAGCTAACGGGGATATCCTTTTCATTGACGAAATCCACCGTCTGAACAAAACCGTAGAGGAAGTTTTGTATCCGGCGATGGAAGACTATGCCCTGGATATTGTTATTGGCAAAGGGCCATCAGCGAGAGTCTTAAGATTGGACCTGCCGCACTTTACCCTGGTAGGAGCGACAACCAAAATGAGTGGATTGTCTTCGCCTTTAAGAGATCGTTTCGGCAGCATCTACCGCCTTAACTTCTACCTCCCGGACGAGATTGAACAGATCCTGGATCGTTCAGCTAGAATTCTGAATATTGAAATGGATCCAGAAGCTAGAGCAGAGATTGCCAAGAGAGCCAGACAGACTCCCCGGATCGCCAATCGTCTGCTCAAAAGAGTGCGGGATTTTGCGCAAGTGAAAAAAAACGGTAGAATTGATCTGGAAACCGCCCAGGAAGCCCTGAGGATGCTTGAGGTTGATGCTTTCGGCCTGGATAATATCGACCGTCAATTTTTAACAGCTTTAATTAAGAAATTTTCCGGCGGTCCGGTAGGCCTCAATACTCTGGCCTCGTCCATTGCTGAGGAAATGGAGACGATTGAGGATGTGATTGAACCATTCCTGTTGCAACTAGGCCTCATCAACCGCACGCCTAGAGGAAGAGTCGCTACAGACTCGGCCTACAAACACCTGGATATGGAACCGCCGGCCAACTGGCAGGAAAAATTAGTCTAACATATGATTTCTCTCATTATTTTCTACTACCTCTATCTTTTGATGGTTTTTGTTTTTCTGCTTTACAGCCTATTTAACTTATACCATCTTCTAAGATTCGGCTTCGCCAGCCTGACCAATATCTTAGTTATCCTTATATACATTATTGTTTCCTGCCTTCTGCTGATCTTTTCTTTTTCCCTGCTTCTATCCATAGATTGGAGCGCTCCTCTAATTGACTTCTCCGCCTACCGTAATTATTTTCCTAAACTATGATCCGAATAAACGCTATTCCCAATCCTCATCCCGGAGA
>CAYIIA010000079.1:0-2642 GCA_964363385.1 uncultured Gammaproteobacteria bacterium | reverse complement strand
CAGATAATCCCCAAAGTTTCTTTCAATAAGGAGATCATTAAAAAGATTTGGAAAATAGCCCTGCCATTTGGCATCGCCGGCATCTTCATTAGGATATATTCCTCCATGGACATGGTCCTGCTCTCCAAATTGGCAGATGACGCTTCCATGGGGCTATACAGCGTCGCGTTCAAGATAACCTTTGCCTTGCAGTTCATCGGGGTCGCTTTCTCTGCCAGCGTATACCCGGCTTTTTGTTCGTATTTCATCCATTCCAAGGAATTGCTGGCCCAGACATTTGTTAAGGCTATGCGGTACCTGTTGATCATCTCTCTGCCTTTAAGTTTCGGGCTTATCAGCATCGCAGATAAAGTTATCGGTCCGATTTTTGGAAATGAGTATGTTCCCGCTATCCCGGCCCTTAACGTCCTAATGGCTTCTTTAGTCCTGATCTTCCTCTATTTTCCGGTCGGAGCCATTTTAAACGCCTGCGACAAGCAGACCAGGAACACCGCGCATTTAGGCATCGTAGCCGTATCAAATATTATCTTGAATTTAATCCTAATCCCTTTAATGGGGTTCGTGGGCGCCGCCTGGGCCTCTCTCCTTAGCTACGTCCTGCTCTTCATTCTTGGCATTGTTGTCGTAGAGAAGATAATCTCCTACGGCAAAAAAACCTTGTTTGTTTCCCTAGTCAAGATACTGATCGGATGCGCCGTTATGACCCTGGCGATTCTGGGGGTAAAAGAATACCTCCATTTCCTCTTTGTCATTCCTCTGGGCATAGCAATATATTTTTCCATCCTTTTCTTCTTAAAAGAATTCACTCTTAACGATTTGACCCAACTGAAAAAAATGATTAAAAAAGAAGAAATATGATTTCTGTCATTATCCCCACCTACAACCGGGACAAATACCTAAAAAAAGCTTTGCAAAGCCTGAAAGAACAAAGCTTCAAGGATTTTGAAATCATAGTCGTAGATGACGGTTCTTCAGACAACACCGAGGAAGCAGTTAAAGATTTTGAAGTCAAATACCTTAGGGAAAACCACCAGGGAGTCTCCCATGTCCGCAACGCGGGCGCTAGGAACGCCAAAGGAGACGTCCTCGTCTTTTTTGACGATGACGCCATCGCTGACAAAGACTGGCTCAAAAATATCTCGGAAATAATGCTAAAGGAAGATATGATTACCGGCCGAGTGGAGCCATTGACTAATAACATCTGGCAGTATTTTGCGCCCCATTACTACCAAGGAGAAACACCCAAAGAATCCCCCGTGCTCCTGGAAGGCAACTGCGCCATGCGGAAAAAAGTTTTTGAGGATTTAAACGGCTTTGACGAGAATCTAGATTACGGCCATGAAGGAGAAGAATTCCTCTCCCGAGCTAAAAAATACAAGGTCATGTACTATCCCAATATGGTGATCTGCCATGACTATGCTTTCGGGTTAAGGAATTATTTAAGGAAGCAATTCAAGTTCGGAGAAAAGACGGCATATCTGCGAAGACAGAAACCGCCTGTTAAAAAACAAGAAGTTTGTTTTCCTTCCAAAAAAAAACCTTCCTTAAAGGAAAAGATATTAATCAAGGCAGTCGCCCGTTTAGGATCTTTTTCCCACCTCCTCGGCCAAGTTTACGGAAATTTAAAATACAAAAATGTCCATTAGCGTCATCATCCCGGTATACAACCAAGCCAAGAGCATTAGAAAATGCTTGAAGAGCGTCTTTAACCAGACTTTCAAGGATTTTGAAGTCATAGTGGTAAATGACGGCTCCACCGACAGTTTTAAAGTCGCCATCCGGCCATGGGAAACAAAGATAAAATTATTCAACCAGGCCAACCAAGGAGCGCCTAAAGCCAGGAATTTCGGTTTTTCCAAAAGCAAAGGAGAGTATGTTCTTTTTTGCGACGCAGATATTGTCATGAAGCCGTACATGCTGGAAAAGATGCATACGCTCCTTCTAAGAAAGAAGGCTTTTGCGTATGCCTACTCTTCATTTAAAATGGGACTGAAGAAATTCAAGCTCTGGTCCTTTGACGGAGAAAAATTAAGGAAAACGCCGTACATCCACTCCACTTCGCTAATGCGGAGAGAGTGTTTCCCCGGCTGGGATGAAAACTTGAAAAAATTCCAGGATTGGGATCTTTGGCTGGCCATGCTGGAAAAAGGACAAAAAGGAATTTGGATCCCGGAATATTTATTTGCCATTAAATCCAAAGGAACCATGAGTTCCTGGATCCCTAAATCCATGTACGTCTTCCCTTGGCTTAAAAGTGTCAGAAAATACAAAGAAGCGGAAAAGATCATCAAACAGAAACACAATATATGAGGTTGCAGAAATTTTTGTCCCAGGCAGGAGTAGCTTCCCGGCGGAAGGCTGAGGAGTGGATTAAACTCGGAAAAATTAAAGTAAATGGAAATCTTGTCAAAGAAATGGGATTGGATGTCAGTGAAAAAGATAAAGTGGAATACAATGGCAAAGCCGTCAAGTTGGAACCAAAGAAAATATATTTGGCTTTAAACAAACCCGAGGGATACATCGCCAGTTCCTCGGATTCCCAAGGCCGGACTGTCATGGCTTTGGTTGGAAATATAAAGCAGAGGATATATCCGGTGGGCAGATTAGACCAAGACAGTGAGGGCTTACTGCTATTGACCAAC
>CAYIIA010000078.1:0-2720 GCA_964363385.1 uncultured Gammaproteobacteria bacterium | reverse complement strand
TAAACAGAAAGGAAAGAGACCTTTTTCAGCATTGGACTTATTTTCTCAATCTTGGACTGTATGTCCTGGTATAGGACATCATCCGCAATTTCCATGGACAGATCCAGTTCAATGGCCGGAAATTTGGCCATGGGCGTGTAAGATGGAAAATCCTGGGCTAGAGCAATGATTTTTTCAAAATCCAGCTCGGCCAGAGAAACCTCTTTCTTGATGCCGAACAAATGCAAGACTTCCTGGTCAACCATTCCCAAACGCCCCAATTCCTCTTCTCCGGATTTAACAGTCAAGGTTTTTCCTTTGGCCCAGAAACCTCCTTTAAAAGAAATTTCAAAATTAAGATCATTCAAATGGATTTTCTCCGCCCAAGCGGAGATGGCGCCTTTAACTTCCAGGAAAGAGCCTTCCTTGGCTAAGCAAGCAACGCCTAAGGAAGTTTTTTCTTCCGGCAGATCTTCTTTCTTTTCCAAATATATCTTGCTTAGTTCAAATATCTTCATGTTTGGAAAGAGTCCTTCATTCTCCGAGAGATTCTGCAACAATCCCGGAACCAAAGAAGTGCGCATGTATTCAAAATCAGAACTCAGCGGATTATATATCTTAATCCCCGAATCCAAACCGCAATCCTTAATTGATTTTTCCGAGATGAAAGAATAGTTGCAACTCTCTGTGAATCCCAAGGAAGAAAAAACATCTTTGCTTTGGTCTTCGCGTTCAAACTCGGGCGCGTTGCCCTCTCCAGCCGGAATTTTCCCCTCCATTAATTTTGAAGGCAGATTGTGGTAACCGTAAATCCGGGCCACCTCTTCAATGAGGTCATGCTCGCCGGAGATATCATGATCCCGCCACCAAGGGACTGCGACCTTGTCTTTGACGACAAAACCCAGAGATTCCAAAATTTCCTTTATTTCTATTTTCTTAATCTCCACGCCCAAGACTTTTTCCACATTCTCGTAGTCTAAAGCAATTTCTTTGTTTTTAAACTTGTCTTTCTGGTCAAAAACCGAGGAAGCAACCTGGCCACTAGCTAACTCCATGACTAACTCCACGGCTCTTAAAAGAGCCGGTTGAGTGCCATTGGGATGAAGGTTCTTTTCGTACAAATCAGAACTGTCTGAATGCAAATTCAGGACTCTGGCAGTCTTCCTGACGCTGACGGAATCGAAATTGGCGGATTCCAAAACGATATTTTTCGTTTCCAAGCTGGCCGCAGAGAGTTCTCCACCCATAACGCCGGCTACGGCCACCGGAGAAGTCGAGTCTGCAATGACTAAATTATCTGTACTGAGTTCATACATCTTGCCGTCCAAAGCCTGGATCCTCTCCCCTTTCTTGGCTAGCCGGATGTTTATCTCATTCCCTTTGAGCTTGTCGTAGTCAAAGACATGCATGGGCTGGCCGAATTCCAAAAGGATGTAATTAGTGATGTCTACCAGATTGTTAATGGGTCTCATCCCGGCCGAAAGAAGACGGGCTTGCATCCACAAAGGAGAGCTCTCCACTTTAACATTAGTCATGACTATGGCTTGGTATCTTTTGCAGAGTTTAGTTTCTTTGTTGTTTACGGAAAGTTTCAATTCCTTTTTAACCTTCAGATTCGGTTTTGGTTCTTTGTAATTAAAATCGGCTTCCAGTATGGCTGAAGCTTCCCTGGCGACCCCGATGACACTCATGGCGTCCGGCCGGTTGGAAGTGACTTCCATATCAAAAATGTAGTCTTCAATGGGGATGACTTTCTCCAGCGGCAAGCCGACTTTGACATAATCCGGGAGGATGAAGATGCCGGAATGATCTTCTCCCAAACCCAGTTCTTTGGCCGAGCACATCATACCGAAACTCTCTACGCCCCGAAGCTTCGCCTTGGTTATCTCCATATTCCCCACCTGGCCTCCGACCACCACTAACGGGACTTTCTGTCCGACGGCGATGTTAGGAGCGCCACAGACGATCTGTAATGTTTCCTTGCCTGTATCCACCTGGCAGACTCTTAACTTCTCGGCGTCCGGATAAGGGTTTATTTCCTTGATCTGCGCAACGATGACTTTGGAAAAGCTGGGGGTGAGATGATTGATGAAATCCACGGAGGGGCCGGAGAGAGAAATCTTTTTGGCGAAATCTGAAGCCGGCTCTTTGGTGGAGAGGTGTTCTTTGAGCCAATTGTATGAGATATTGAGGTTCATTTAAAATTGTTTGTTAAATCTCAGATCGTTCTTGTAAAGCAACCGGATATCGTCAATATTTAGTCCTGACTTCATCAAAAAGCATCTTTCCACGCCCCAGCCGAAAGCAAACCCGGAATACTTCTTTGGATCCACTCCTCCGAATTTCAAGACATTGGGATGGACCATGCCGGCCCCGGCTAATTCCAACCAGCCCTCTTTGCATAATTTACAGCCTTTCCCCAGACAGACTCCGCAGGAAACATCCACCTCGAAACTGGGTTCAGTGAATTGGAAATGATGCGGACGGAGCCTAATGACTCTTTCCGGACCGAAAAATCTCTTTACAAAGTAATCTATGGTCCCCTTCAGGTGAGTGATGTTAATCCCCTGGTCAATGACCAGTCCCTCGAACTGGTGGAACATGGGCGCATGGGAAGCGTCTATCTGCCTCCGGTAAGTCTTGGAGATGTTCATCATCCTGATGGGCAATTTCCCTTTTTCCATCTCCCTGACCTGTCCGGAAGACGTATGGGGAGTCAAGATCCTCTGGCCGTATTTCTT
>CAYIIA010000077.1:0-2887 GCA_964363385.1 uncultured Gammaproteobacteria bacterium | reverse complement strand
GCTTTGGATCAATGGCTTGATTCCGAGGTTTTGGCCAAGATTATCATCAGCGCCGCAATAGTCATTGTTTTCTTTTCTTTAGCCACGGATTGCTTGGTGAAAAATCGGAATTATCTGAAGAACGGCCTTCCTTTCGGAAGGCTTTCTAAGACAGCGGAGCATATTAAAAGCATCAGTCAGGAAGGAGACGTGGTTTTCCATAGCGATTGGGATGATTTTCCGGCTCTTTTCTTCCATAACGGCCAGAATCACTATATCTGCGGTTTGGATCCGACTTTTATGTATTTGGAAGACAAAGATTTGTATTTTAAATGGCGGGACGTTACTCTGGGCAAAAGAGCCGCGGATATTCATTCGATTATCAAGGACGATTTCAAGGCTAAGTACGTGGTGGCTGACCGGGAGAACGAAGGATTAATTAAGAATCTCCGCAATAATTTCTTTTTCAAGGAAATCCGCGCAGATGAAGAAGCAATAATTTTCCAAGTCCTATGATCCTCATCGCCATCCCCTGCTACAATGAAGAAAAGGTTTTGGAAAATAATGTTTCACTCCTCCTTTCTTTCTGCAAACAGAATTTAAAGGAAGATTTCAGGATTATAATTGCAGATAATGATTCTTCAGATAAGACAAAAGAAATTTCCCGTGGTTTGGAAAACAATTTTGTTAAATATCTATTTATTCCCCATCAAGGAAAAGGGATAGCTATTAAAAAAGCGTGGCAAAGCTTTAAAGCGGATATATATTGTTTCATGGATGCGGATTTGGCCGTGGATTTAAACGCTCTTCCGGATCTGATCTCCGGAATCAAAGAAGGATATGACGTTTGTCTTGGTTCCAGATCCCACTCTCTTTCCCAAGTAAAAAGAAGTTTTTTCAGGAAGGCTTTTTCTTTTGTTTATGGGTTTCTTTTTAAGATGATTTTAAATTCAAAAATAACCGATGCTCCTTGCGGATTCAAGGCGATTAACCAAAAAGCAAAAGAGAGTATTTTGCCTTTAGTGAGTAATGAGAAGTGGTTTTTTGATTCAGAAATCTTGGTTTTAGCCGAGAGACGAGGTTGCAAGATCAAGGAAATTCCGGTTAAATGGTCTGAACCATTAGGAAGAGAGAGTAGAGCCGGGGTATTTAGAATATCCTGGGAATACTGGGAAATGCTTTGGAAAACCAGGAAAAGATTGAAAAATAGCTAAAAATAGCTATTTTTTTATTACCATTGACATTATCTATTATATATGGTACAATATGGAATTGGAAGTTAATGGAAGTCAACCCCTCTATTAAGAGGGTCACAAAGAAAAAAGGAGAGAGAAATGAAGAGCTTATTAGTGGTTATGGTGATTGTGTTGGCCGGCTGCGCGTCAATGAGCCGTACGACGGTAATGACGCCTTCTGGCGCGGTTTCGACCAGGGGTCATGGCGAACAGGCGATGCAGATGATCGATCCATCAACGCCTGTGGAACTAAGCCAGGTGGCTATGAGCGGCATAAATGGAATGAACGGGCCATATGCGGCTGCTCTCGGCTCGGCGCTGATCACGGACAAGGACGCTCGTGACTCCGCCCAGAAGACCATAGCCGCCATTAGTGGAAATTTGGGCTATGGCGGCGGACACGGATCAGGTGGCGGAAGTTACCATGGCCGGATCAAAAACAGCCATGACCACCCGATCGTGGTCTACAAGGGCAGAACACCGCTCTGGACTCTGGATCCTGAAGAGTCCAAATACGTTCCAGCGCAAGGGCTGAATCCTTGCCGGCTGGACGTGTACGAACCGGGTTGTCCGGCTCCGCATAGCCATACGTCCCTAGTGTTCTGGGATCATACCAAACAAGTAGGAACGGAGAATGTCATTTTCAATGCCATTCTCTGAATCTAAACGCGAAAACAAAAACACGCCCAGCTCACGGGAGCCGGGCGTTATCTTTTTTAGAAAAAGTTAGGTAGTGGCTGCTTTCAGATTGACCATGACAAAGAGAGCGATGGAGTAGGAAATGAAGACAATAATGAAGCCGATGATCGCATTCCTTAACATCTCCTTGGCTTTCTTGACCTTGTCAGGTTCTCCGGCCGCGGTCATCCAAGTGTAACCGCCCCAGAGGAAATAGATGACTAGAAGGACGCCTAAGATGCCGAAGAACACCTTGATGATGCCGCCGACAACAGAGGTTAATTCCGCTTCAGGCAGACCGGCCGCATTCTTGGTGGCGATTAGATTGTCAGTGACCGGATCGCCGGATTGCGCTAAAACAGAACCAGTTAAAAAAGGCAGGTAAACAAGGCTGAAAAGGAAGAGCAGGAGAAAAAAGGAAATGATTTTTTGTTTCATATATTGTAAGAGTTATTTAACCGCTCCAACCACAAAAAGAGTGATGGCGTAAGAGGCCATGACAATAATCAACCCTATAATAGAATTGGTTATCAGACTTTTTGCTTTTTTAACTTTATCCGGTTCTCCGGCCGCCGTCATCCAAGTGAATCCGGCATAAACCATAAGGCAGAGAAAGACTACGCCCAACATGCCCAGGATGGCTTTGATGATTCCGCCGACGATATAAGGCAATGAACTATTGCCTTTTATAACCTCAGGCGCGGCCGCCCCTAGATTGGTCAGAGGGCTTTGAGCTGAAGCCAAAGCAGGTAAAATTAAAAAAGAGAAAAGGATTATCGGGATTAGGAATAGTTTAAGATTTTTCATGGTTTTGGAAAAAAGGAAGGGGGCTTGGAAGCCCCCTCTTTTTGTTTTACTAAACAGCACCCGTTGCTGTAGCTAGGTTTGTGATTACGAATTGAGCAATGGCATAAGCCGCAAAGATGATTACCAAACCGATGATGCCGGAAATGATAAGTTTCTTGGCTTTCTCCACCTTGTCAGTATCGCCTGCC
>CAYIIA010000076.1:0-3024 GCA_964363385.1 uncultured Gammaproteobacteria bacterium | reverse complement strand
TTAAGTCCTGTCTCTACCACCTCTTTGACGTATTTATCCACCGCCTCCGCCGCTTTGATCCCGGCCTTGAAGTCTCCTGTGTGCCCGATCATGTCCGGACTGGAAAAATTGGCGCAGATGAAATCATACTTGGGCAGGCTTTTTAGGATTTCCGCTTTGACTCTGGCCATTGACATAGCCGGGGTTTTGGCATATGAGTCTACCTTGGGCGAAGGAATTTCAATCCTTTTCTCTCCCGCGACCGGATCCGCATAACCACCGTTGAAAAAGAAAGTGACGTGGGCATACTTCTCTCTCTCACCGATGTAAATCTGTTTTTTGCCTTTAAGCAGCATGGGCAGGGAGTCCTTGATATCCGCTGAAGGATACGCCGTAATGATATGATCCAGATCCGGACCGAAGTCAGTCATGGCCACGAAGACCAAATCCTGAAGCACTTGCTTTCTTTTAATCGTGCCGGGATTCATTTTCTCAAAGTTCTTCTGGACAAAAGGTTTGGCTAACTGCCTGGCCCGGTCGGATCTTAAATTAAAGAAAATGATGCTGTCCTGGTCGCTGATGCGCCTGGTCATTCTATTTTTTTGGAAAATAATGATGGGCTCGATGAATTCATCAGTGACGTTGGCATTGTACGCCCGGGTAATGCCGGCCTGGGGACTGTTAGCTTTATGTTCTTGACGGTCAAAGGTCATGGCATTGTACGCCCTAGTCGTCCTTTCCCAGGCCTTTTTCCGATCCATAGCAAAGAATCTGCCCATGATAGTGGCGATGACTTCATTCTTTTGTAAAGATCTTTCCAAAGCCATGATGGATTTCAAGGAGGATCGAGGGGGGGAATCCCGGCCATCGGTGAAAAGATGGAGATACACATCCTTCACCTGATGCTTTCTGGCCAGGCTTAAAAGAGCCAGGAGATGATCCGGATCGCTATGCGGGCTCTGACCATTGGAAACCATGCCCATGAGGTGAAGAGCGGAATGATTTTTTTTGACGTGATTGATGGCCGTCAAGAAAGCCGGATTCTTGAAAAACTCACCGGTATTGATCTGTTTGGAAATCTTGACGACGTCCTGGTCGACGACTCTTCCAGCTCCTAGGTTAATATGTCCGGCTTCAGAGTTGCCCACTTGATCCGGAGGCAAGCCGGCGCATTTGCCTGAAGCGCAAAGCTTGGTCCAAGGATATTTCTTGAATAAGTAATCCATGAAAGGAATTTCAGCGGAAATGATCGGATTGCTCTCGTCGTTCCTCCCTATTCCCCAGCCGTCCAGGATCAATAAAACTATTTTTTTATTGTTTTTCATTTTATTTTGTCCCAAATTTCCATGAGACGATTATACTTGGCCACTCTTTCCCCCCGGCTTAGAGACCCGGTCTTAATATACTCCGCGCCGGAAGCGACCGCCAAATCCGAGATGAAATCATCCACGGTTTCGCCGCTTCTGTGAGAGATGGCGACTTTATATTTGTTCGCCTGGGCTAATTTGATGCAATCCACAGTTTCAGTCAGGGTCCCGATCTGGTTTAATTTGATTAAAATGGCGTTGGCGATCTTCTGTTCAATCCCCTGTTTCAATCTCCGGGAATTGGTGACAAAGAGATCGTCGCCGACCAAACACAGATCCCGGCCCAATTCTTTGGTTAATTTCTGCCAACCGCTGAAATCATCTTCAGACAAACCGTCCTCCAAAGATTCGATCGGATACCTGTCCAGCCATCTCTTGTAGAGATCGATCATTTGCAAGTAATTACGAGTGGCTTTATCCGACTTCATATCATACAATCCGTTGTGGTGGAATTCCGACGAAGCCGCATCAATCCCGATCTTCACGTCCTGGCCCAGTTTGTAATTGGCGTCTCTCACTGCTTGGGAAATCACCTCCAAGGCCTTTTCATTGCCCGGAAGCTTAGGC
This sequence comes from uncultured Gammaproteobacteria bacterium, assembly GCA_964363385.1. Taxonomy (GTDB): domain Bacteria; phylum Patescibacteriota; class Patescibacteriia; order 2-01-FULL-39-33; family 2-01-FULL-39-33; genus CAYIIA01. Next base: position 1,111 of record CAYIIA010000076.1, on the reverse strand, counting down.
GCGTATCCGCCTTCATCTCCCACGGTCGTGGGATACCCGTTTTCTTTTAAAATCTTTTTCAAAGCCTGGAAGATTTCCGCGCCGCACCTTACCGCCTCCTTGATATTCTTCTGCTGCGGCAGAACCATGAATTCCTGGATATCTATGGACCAGTCGGCGTGAGCGCCCCCGTTCATGATGTTCATCATGGGAATGGGGAAACTGATCTTTCCTTTGGACCAATATTTTTGATGCAGATACGCGTAAAGCGGTTTTTTGCTGTCTATGGCGCCGGCTCTAGCGGCTGCTAAAGAAACACTTAGGATGGCATTCGCTCCCAGCTTGGATTTATTTTCCGTGCCGTCCAGCTTTATCATTAAAGAATCTATTTCCTTCTGTTTTTTCGGATCCAAACCTTTCAGCTTGGGCGCAATAATCCTGTTAACGTTGTTTACGGCTTTTAACACGCCTTTGCCTCCGTATCTTTTCTTGTCATTATCCCTCAATTCCAAAGCTTCATGCGTTCCGGTGGAAGCGCCTGAAGGCACGCCAGACCAGGCTTTGCGTCCGGAGGTTAAAAGCACTTCAGTTTCAATGGTGGGGTTGCCGCGCGAGTCCAATATTTCCCTAGCCTTGATTGATTTTATTTTTGCCATATTTATCTGATTTCGTAGCTAATGGTCACCATAATGCTCACATCCTGGCTGCCAGATTGAATGGTCGGGACTGGCAAAGCTTTCTCTGAAGCGCCACCCATGCCGTAAGCGACATCAGTGCTGTACATGGGATAGACATTGCCGTCGTTTTCAGAAAAACTGACGATGGGACCGAGGTTTATACCCACCTGCTTGGATAACATCTTGGCTTTGTCCTTGGCTTGAGTAATAGCTTTTTCCCTGGCCTGCGCCCGGTATTTTTCCGGATCGTCTATGGTAAAGCTCGGTCCGGAAACTTGGTTGGCTCCCAATTCCGTCACTTTGCCTAAAATATTTCCGATTTTATCGAAATCCCGGACTTTGACCTCTACGGACTGGTTTACGACATAGCCGATGATTTGCTGGGTCCCACTGTTCCAATCATACTTGGGACTGACTTGGTAGCTGGTGGTTTTAATGTCTTTTTCGTCGATCTT
>CAYIIA010000075.1:0-3311 GCA_964363385.1 uncultured Gammaproteobacteria bacterium | reverse complement strand
AGCCAAGATATTCCTGGGAGAAGGGGGAAGTATATTCATCGGATTCCTTTTAGGGGTTTTATCCATAATTTCCGGTTCCAAGATTACGACCACTCTCTTAGTCATGGGCCTGCCTCTTTTAGATGTTGTCTGGGTTGTCATCCAAAGGATATTGAGGAAAGAGTCTCCTTTTTCCCACTCTGACCGGAAACATCTTCACTACCAGCTTGGAAATCTAGGATTAAGCCGGAAAGAATCCGTCTTAATCTTGTACTTGGTGGCTTTAGCTTTCGGCGCTCTGGCGGTTTACAGCGGAAGTCTGGGCAAGTTAATCGGTTTAATATTTCTTTTAGCTTTAATGATAATCTTAGCCATGTTAATTAAAAACAAAAAATATGGAGACACAAGTCAGGATCAATAATCTAACCAAGGTAGCGATTACGGCCGTTGCGGTAGTCCTTTTGGCCGGCGGCGTCTTTGCCGTTTCCCGACTCAGTTCAAAAAAAGTCATTTATGTCGGAGACAACGGCGTTAAAGTGGAGATTGCCCAGACTGACGAAGAGGTGGCGAATGGCCTTTCCGGACGTTCCGGCCTAAGCAAGGATGAGGGTATGCTCTTTTCGTATCCTAAATATTTCATTCCCAGTTTTTGGATGAAGGATATGCGGTTTTCTTTGGATATCATTTGGATTAAGGATGACATGATCATTGGCTTTGAAAAAAATGTCCAACCCCAGCCGTTAGGAGAAGAATTAAGAGTGTACCAGCCGGAAAGCTTTGTTAATTACGTCCTGGAGGTTCCGGCCGGGTTTGTAGACGGGAAAGGGATTAAGATAGGGGATAAGGTCGAGCTTTAGTTGACAAAAGGCGGTTTTCAAGCTAAAATGCCTGGGTAGTGAATAATCTAAAATATTATGAAAATCGCAGTGATCAGGACCGGCGGCAAACAGTACGTGGTCAAGGAAAAAGATAAATTAAAAGTGGAAAAACTGGTGGCTGAAGGCGCGGTGGAATTGGAAACCTTGCTTATTGCCGATGGCGACAAGGTAGAGATCGGGACTCCGGTCTTGGCTTCCAAGACGCAGGCCAAAGTTTTGCGCCAGGCCAGAACTAGAAAAGTGATCGGCGTCAAATACAAGCCGAAAACCAGGGAACACAAGAAGTTCGGCCACAGGCAATTTTTTACAGAATTGGAAATAGGCAAGATCTAAAAAAACTTTTTAAATCCGGGATTATTCCCGGGTTTTTGTTTTAGAGGATTAATAAAACAATCAACATTGTGTTTAACTTGATCTTATCTTTCTTTTGTTAGTGTTTTATTAGTGGAGTCAAAAGGGGCCATCTCACGGTGAGGAACTCGTGTTTGACACTCGGGCAGAGGGGTTTGATTTCTCTTGGCTCCACGCTAAAAACCGTCTCTTAACAAGGCGGTTTTTAGTTTAAATTTGACAAAGGAAAATCCGTTTGTTATATTGTTATTAGTGTCAAGCACGGGTTCAACCGAATCCTAAAGCCCGAGGAAATTTCCTCGGGCTTTTTATTTAAATAACCTCCCTGCCTTTAAGGGCATTCTCCAGAGTAATCTCATCCGCATACTCCAGATCCGCTCCCATGGGCAATCCTCTGGCTAATCTAGTAACTTTCGTCCCGGTTTGTTTCAAGACCTTAGTCAGATAAAGAGTGGTGGTTTCCCCTTCCAAATCCGGGTTTAAAGCCAAGATGATTTCCTTGGCGTTTTTTGCTCTTTCCATCAATTCCTTGATTTTTAAATCCAAAGGAGAAATGTTTTCTAAAGCATTTATCTGTCCTCCTAGAATATGGTAAATTCCGGTGAAAAACCGGGCTTTTTCCAAAGCAATGATATCCTGAGGCTTAGCCACGACGCAGATTAAAGATGTGTCCCGCCGAGGATCCGAACAGATAGCGCAGGGATTGATTTCAGAAAAATTGAAGCATTTATCACAAACTTTGATGTTATCTTTGATCCCGGAAATCGCTTCGCTGAATTCATGCAGTTCATTAGTCGGCCGTGAAAGGAGATGAAAAACAAGCCGTTCCGCGGTTTTAGGACCGATGCTGGGCAATTTAGCGAACTGACTGATTAAATTCTTAATAGTCTTGGGGTGCATTTGACAATAAAAATAAGCAGGGTATAATTAAAGAGCGGAGGGATCGTTAGTCTGGAGCAAGGTCCCCGCACGTTACGGCGCATACTGAGATGGGAGAGTGGGAACGACACTCGACTTACAACTACCTCTCTTCGCCGCGTCATTTGCATAGAGCCGCAACACGTTCGTTCGCACGGCTCACAAAGCAACCTCTTATCCTAAAGCATGTGAAGCGACATTGAACATGCTTGCGACAGAAACACATAGCAGTCGTATAAAAGATAAGAGGTTTTTTTAATTCATCCCGGGAAGATTCAATCCGCCCATCTTGGACATCTGGTGAGCCATTACTCTCTGAGCCTTTTTAATGGCGTCGTTAACCGCTTCAGACACGGCAGACTCAAGTTTTTCCTTGTTAGACAAAAGTTCTGGGTCAATAGCCACGCTTTTTACTTCCTGGTTGCCGTCCATCACTATCTTAACCTTGCCCCAGGCGCCTGAACCCTCGACCGTTTCTTCGGCCAGGGCTTTTTTAATCTGATTCGCCTGGTTTTTAAGATCCTGGATCTGCTTGATTTTTTCGAACATGTTTTTTACATTATATTTTTAACTTCGTAATCCATATTGGCCGGAGGCGCCTGGTGGCCGTGTTCCAAATTACGGAAACTCACCTTGTCCTCGTCAAAAAACATCTTTACCACCCCGGTCGGACCATTCCTATGCTTGGCAATATGTATTTCCGCCACATGCTTATCTTCGTCAGAAAGGGAGTTGTAATCATATCCGCGATCCGCGGCTTTGCGGTAAATAAAGATGACTACATCCGCATCCTGTTCAATAGAGCCGGATTCTCTTAAATGGGAAAGTTTGGGGATAGCCGGATGGCTGGCTTCCACCGCGCGGGAAAGCTGGGAAAGAGCCAGAACCGGAATATTCAATTCCCTGGCAATGCCTTTCAGGGCGCGGGAAATCTCGGCAATCTCCTGGACGCGGTTATCCGAACCTTTGCTAGAAGTGCCCTCCATGAGCTGGAGATAGTCCAGGACGATTAAATCCAAACCGTGTTCCATCTGCAACCTCCTGGCCTTAGTGCGCAGTTCCATGACATTGGTATTGGCAAAGTCGTCAATGAATATATGGCTCTCCGCCAATTCACTCATAGCATGACCGATACGAGGGAAATCATTCGAATTTTCCGAGAGTTTCCCGGTCCTCATCTTCCAC
>CAYIIA010000074.1:0-3319 GCA_964363385.1 uncultured Gammaproteobacteria bacterium | reverse complement strand
TAGGAAGGAAAGGATCGGCGTCGCAGTCGATGACGTGCTTGGTTGGGAGGATTTGAGGCGCTCTAATTGTGGCCCGATATGCCTCATCGGCTTTAATAACAATAATACTGACTACTTCATCCAATACAGGCTCCCCTTCTTTTGAACCAAGCCATAGGATGATTCTGCCGGCATCCCCGCCTTTCTTTGCAATCATCGTTGTAAATGTAACGATTAACTGCAGGAGATGCCCCATTACTGATGCCTCAACCGTCCTCTTTGCTTCGCTTTTTCTGGCCATGACAGCCTCCTTTCTCTTCGGCTTGCTTATCATCCCGGACCAATTCCAAGACTTCCAACTTGCCAATGCATTGCTAAGATTATACAAAAAAGCTACTTTTGTCAATAGCTTTCATTTAATTCATGTAAATTAAACTGAATTTACCTTTAAACGCTCAGTTTTACTTCTTAACCGCTCTTTTAAACAGCTTCTTCCCTCTCTGGAGCAGTAATCCTTGTTCCGGAATCTCTAACACTAAATCTTCCCGATGGATAAGGTCATCATCCACCCGGATCGCCTTCTCCTTGATCAGCATCCTCATCTCGCTGTTGCTTTTGGCCAGACCGGCTTTAACAAACAAATCCAACACGCCGATCTTCCCATCCCTGTCTTCCACTTTAACTGTCTGAATATCCAATGGTTTTTGTTTTTCCTGGAAAACGCGCTTAAAGTTATCTCCGGCTTTTTCCGCCGCTCTCGCGCCTAAAAAAACATTAACAGCTTCTTTGGCTAATTGCATCTTAAAGTTCATGGGGTTGACTCCCTTTTTCATGTCGCTTTCAATTTTCCTGACTATTTCCATGGGAATGTCAGTCAGGATTTCAAAGGCTGGGACAATCATCCCGTCCGGCCAGCTCATGACTTTGCCGAACATGTTCTCGGGCGTATCGTTTAGAGCCACCATATTGCCCTCGGACTTGCCCATCTTCTTGCCTGTTGGATCTTCCAGCAACTTAGTCGTCAAAACGAACTTTTCCTTGTTCTTCATTTTCTTCATTAACGTCCTTCCCGCCAACATATTGAAAGTCTGGTCATTGCCCCCGATCTCCAAATCCACATCCATGGCCACGCTGTCATATGCCTGCATGATTGGATACAAAAATTCATGGAGATACAGATCCTTGCCTTCAGATAAACGTTTTTTAAACATATCCCGAGCCAGGGTCTGCTGAGCCGTGAAATTGGAAGACAGCTTCAAAAGATCCGTGAAACTCATCTTGCCCAGCCACTGGGAATTAAATTTGAAAACAACTTTTTTGATGTTTATTAGATTTTTAATCTGGCTCTTCCAGCCCTTGAGGTTTTTGAGCACCTGAGCCTTGGACAACTCCTTGCGCGCGGCCGCTTTGTCTGTCGGATCGCCTATCCGAGCTGTAAAGTCGCCGTAAAGGAAAATCACCTCATGGCCTAGTTTTTGGAACTCAGCCAGCTTCCGGATAGTGATCCCGTGCCCGATGTGTAGAGCCGGCGCGGTTGGATCATAGCCGCAATACAAACGGATCCTCTTGCCGGACAAGAGGAGTTTTTTCAAAGAGGCCCTGTCTGGGTAAACATTTTCTACGCCCCGAGTCAGGATTTCTTCAATCTTTTTTTCGTCAGTGATTATCTTCATGCTCTTAATTTTAGAGGCAGAGGGATGACGGATCATCCCTCCTTAATCTTTTTTAGTTTTTTGCCAACACGCAGGAAAAGCATCGTACACCCAGCGGTTAAAGCCCGGCATGAAAGCTAAGATGATCGCGGCTGCGGGCAGGGCGATCCACCAGATCTCCCGGGCAAAGCAACAGCTTGGGAGGACTACGGCCGCTTCCACGATCCAAGCAACCAAAAATCCCCGCTGACGCAAAAAACCAAAAAATCCGCTCTCTTTTGACATTATATCACCCTCCTCTCGAATAAGACGCGTGATTATCCCAATCCCTCCAATTGCTTTTTTAGTTTTTCCGCCTTTTCCTTCTGCATGGCCAGCTTTTCTTTTTCCTTGTCCACCACGGCCTTGGGCGCATTAACCGTAAACTCCGCATTATCCAATTTCTTTTCTAAACCCTTGATATATTCTTCCGTATCCTTGATTCCTTTCTCTAATTTTTCCCTTTCTTCCTTAACGTTAATTATACCAGATAACAGCAAATAAATCTCGACTTCGGGCAAGACGGCGGCAATACTCTCTTCCGGCTTTGAACCCTGCTTCAAAACCGTCAATTCCTCCAGCCGGGACAGTTTCTGGATAACCAAAGACTGATCTTCAACCAAGCCCTTCTTATTTTTTGAGATAATGACCGCTTTAGCCAACTTAGCCGGCTCAATTCCGTTCTCACTTCTTAAATTGCGGATGGCGGTGATAATTTCCTTTATCTTCTCGATATCTTTAAAATCTTTCCTTTTAATTTTCCCTCCGGGCCAGGGCGCAACCATCAGCATGTCTCCGGTCCCAAAATTCCGCCATATCTCCTCCGTGACAAAAGGACAGAAAGGGTGCCAGAGTTTTAAAATATTCTGCAAAAGAAAAAGCAAGTTTTCATCCTTGTTCTTTTCAATCTTGGAAACTTCCAGGTACCAGTCGGCGAAATCTCCCCAAGTGAAATCATGGAGAGCCTCGCTTGCCCGAGAAAATTCAAACTCGTTTAAATCCGAGGTGACGCTGGCAATAACGGCTTCTAGCTTGTTTAGGATATATTCGTCCCAAAGAGACCTTGCTTCGGGCTTTTTTTCCACCAACTTCACCTCTTTTACGGTTTGAAAAACATACCGGGAGATATTCCAAAGCTTGTTGACAAAGTTTCTGGCACCCTCCACCTTCTCGGGATAGAAACGGGCATCATTGCCAGGCGCGATACCCTTGACCAAACTCAACCTTAAGGCATCCGTGCCGTATTGCCGGATTATTTCCAAAGGATCCAAGCCGTTGCCTAGGGATTTGGAAAATTTCCGGCCGTCCTTATCCCTTAAAATACCATGGATATATACCTGCTTGAAAGGAATATCGTCTAAAGCATACGCGGACATAAGGATCATCCTGGCCATCCAGAAGAACAGGATCTCATAACCCATCTGCATCCAGGAAGTCGGGTGGTATTTCTTGAGATCGTCCGTTTTTTCCGGCCAGCCTAACGTGGAAAACGTCCAAGCGCCTGAAGAAAACCAAGTGTCCAGAGTGTCTTCATCCTGCACCCAACCATCTTGTTTCGGAGGTTCAATGTCGCAATAAATTTCATTTTTATCTTGAATATCTTCAAGCTCAAATGCCCAAATTCCAAAATTTTTAATTCGTTCACTAAA
>CAYIIA010000073.1:0-3351 GCA_964363385.1 uncultured Gammaproteobacteria bacterium | reverse complement strand
GCCATACCAAGGACGTGGATGTTTTCATTAAGGTCAAGGGCGGAGGCAAGATGGGCCAGGCGGATGCTTGCCGGCACGGAATCGCCAGAGCTCTCATTGATCTCAATCCGGAATTGCGGCCGATGCTCAAAGCCGAGGGGTTCCTTAAAAGAGACCCCAGAGTCAAGGAAAGAAAAAAGCCGGGCCTCAAGAGAGCGAGAAAATCGCCTCAGTGGAGCAAACGTTAAAATAAGTGAATTTTAGCGATCGTCGGCAGTTTGGCATTATTCATTAGCCTTGCATGGTTTGGGCAATGATAATTTTATGTCCCCAGGAAAGGAGGGAGTCGTGAAGAATATAGTAAAGGAGGAGATTCTGGCGTATGAGTTTAGCTTTGCCTTGATACTGGTATTGGTGGCCATAACCGTGTTCTTCTGGTTTTCGGCAGTGTTCTTTAGTAAAAACGAGGAGGGAAGGATCATAGCCGTTTTTTGCTTGGCTAACAGCGCTTTTTCTCTGTTTCTTGCCACATTGATTTCCGGTGTCTTTAACAAAAGAAAGGAAAAAGGAGAAGATTATGGATAGAGGGTGTAGGCTGTTTATGTTTTGGATATTCATTACGGCGACGCTGTTGTCAGTCGCCATACTGAGTTTGTTCCTTTCAGGCGCGTTGGCTTTGGCCGGGTTATGGACAGGGGTTGCCATTTCCCTGTCTGTCTGTGCAACAGCTACCATTATAGCTAAGGATGTGTCCAGGTTCGTGAATAAACTCATATAGTCGTCCAGCCGTTTTGGACGGTCCAGGAACAATCCTAGACCGCCCTCTTTTTTTTCTCCAAAATCTGCTAAAATACTCTCATGCCGGATATTTTGGAAAATCTCAATCCAGAACAGAAACAAGCCGTTCTTCATGAGGACGGGCCTTTGTTAATCGTGGCTGGAGCCGGGACTGGAAAAACATCCGTGGTCACTAAAAGGATCGCTAATCTAATCATCTCGGGAAAGTGCCTGCCAGAAGAGATTCTGGCTTTGACCTTTACGGAAAAAGCGGCGGCAGAAATGGAAGAAAGAGTGGACAAACTATTGCCCTACGGCTACGTGGATCTCTGGATTTCCACTTTCCATGCTTTTTGTGAAAGGATTTTGAAGGAAAATGGATTGGAAATCGGTCTGCCGAACGATTTTAAATTACTGAATCAAACCCAGCAGTGGCTGTTAGTCAGGAAGAATCTGGAAAAATTCAATCTGGATTACTACCGTCCTTTGGGCAATCCGACTAAATTCATCCATGCTCTCATCCGCCACTTCTCCAGGCTTAAGGACGAAAACATTGCTGCCCTGGATTATTTGAAATACGCCGAAGAATTGAAACTAAATACGGATTCAACGGATTTTTTCCGGGATTTAATGGATGAGGAAACCAGGAAAAAAACAACTAAGGAAGAAATTAAAGAGGTTGCTTCCCAAGAAATCCAGAAACAGGCTGAAACCGCCGAGGCCTATCATATTTACCAAAAGTTGCTTTTAGAAAACAACTCTTTGGATTTCGGGGATTTAATCACTTACACTCTCAAGCTCTTCCAGGAAAGAAAGAATGTGCTTATGAAATACCGGAAGCAGTTCAAATACATCTTGGTGGATGAATTCCAGGATACTAATTGGGCGCAGTATGAGTTGTTGAAGCTTCTGGCGTTTCCCAATGATAATATTACGGTTGTCGCCGACGATGACCAGTCAATCTTCAAATGGAGGGGCGCTTCCATTTCCAACATCCTTAATTTCAAAAAAGATTATCCAAAGACCAAGGAGGTGTTCTTAATTAACAACTACCGGAGCAAACAGAACATCCTGGATCTTTCCTACGCCTTCATCCAGCAGAACAATCCCTACCGCCTGGAAGTGAAACTGTCTTCAGAAGAAAAAAAACTTTCCAAAAAATTAGTCAGCCAGAATCCGGGAAAAGGGGAGATCGTCCATCTCCACGGAGACACTCTGGAGCAGGAAGCCAGGATGGTCGCGGAGAAAATAATCGAGCTGTACAACAAAAGTCCGGAAACCAATTGGTCGGATTTCGCGGTCCTGGTAAGAGCCAATGCCTCAGCCGAGGATTTCATGTATACTTTTGACCAGGCCAAGATCCCGTATAATTTCCTGGCTTCCAGGGGCTTGTATGCCAAGACTTGCGTTTTAGACATCTTATCTTACCTCATTCTCCTGGACGACTACCACGAAGGCCAGGCCATGTACCGGATCCTGACACTGCCTCTCTGGAAAACTTCCCACCAGGATATTACGGAGCTAAGTTATTTTGCCAAACGCAAGGGATATTCCCTGTATGAGGCCATGAGGCAGGGAGATGCCTTGAAAATCAAGGGAAAAGAGACGGTAAAAAAGATTTTGAGTCTATTGGAAAGGCACCAGCAATTAGTCAGGGAAAAAAAGAACACCAGCGAGATTGTGCAATCTTTTTTGCAGGACAGCGGATACCTTAAGGAACTGACCAAAGAGGAGTCTCTGTCGAACCAGGCGGAGTTGAATTATTTGAACCAATTCTACAAGAAGATCACGTCTTTTGAAAAGGAAAACCCGGACAAGACTTTGAATAATTTTTTGTCTTTCGTGGATTTGGAATTGGAATCCGGAGAAGAGGGGAGCCTGGAGCAAAATTTGGAAGAAGGGCCGGACACAGTCAAGATCCTGACGATCCACACGGCCAAAGGATTGGAATTCAAATATGTTTTTGTGGCCAATTTGGTAGATAAGAAATTTCCCAGTATTTCCAAGAGCGATGCCATTGAAATTCCGGCGAAACTGGTCAAGGAGATTATGCCGGAAGGGGATGTCCATCTCCAGGAAGAAAGGCGTTTGTTTTACGTGGCTATGACTAGGGCTAAAGAAGGGTTGTTTTTGACTTCGGCTGATGATTACGGCGGACTAAGGAAAAAGAAACTCTCCCGGTTTTTAATGGAGCTCTCGGAAAAAGGTTTTAAATTGGCGCAGACGGATGACAAGGAGATTGAACTGTCCAGGCCGAAGGAAAAAGAAAAAAAGATTGCTTACCCGGCGCCCAAGAGTTTTTCCTTCACTCAGCTGACAGCCTACAACAACTGTCCGTACCAATACCGCTTCGCCCATGTGCTTCATGTGCCTGTGAGAGGCAAACCTAGTTTTTCTTTTGGCAAGACTATGCATTCCACCCTGCAGAATTTTTTCTTGCTGGTTAAGAGCCGGGAAGAAAACAAGCAGGGGGATCTTTTTGGGAAAGGAGAGGTTAAGGATCCAGCCTGGGAAGATCTTTCTTCTATCTATGATTCCTGTTTTATCGACGATTGGTATCCCAGCCGGAAGGAAAAGGAAGAATATTTTTCCAAA
>CAYIIA010000072.1:0-3730 GCA_964363385.1 uncultured Gammaproteobacteria bacterium | reverse complement strand
TGGCTCTTGGAAGAGATTATTGGAAGCTTTCCTAAAACAGTAATGGGGGGGGGGGTAGGAATAAAAGGATTGGCAATAGGAAATGTCACGAGTCAGATCCTGGCTAACATCTATTTGGACGAATTGGATCAATACGCCGAACATGGATTAAAAATTAAAAACTATTTCAGATACACGGATGATATCGTCCTTGTCCATCAGGACAGGGAGTATTTGGAAGGGAAGTTAAGATCAATCGAATTATTTTTAAACCAAGAATTGGATCTTAAGCTTCATCCGAATAAGATCATCCTCCGCAAACTGTCCCAAGGTGTGGATTTTTTGGGATACGTCATCCTTCCATACTACAAGGTTCTAAGGACGAAAACAAAGAAAAGGATGTTTAAGAAGCTGGCATTGAAGCAAAAGCTCCTGGAAGACGGGAAAATCACGGAAAAGAAATACAACCAGGCTATCCAGTCGTATCTGGGGACTCTGGGGCATTGCCAGGGATATGGACTAGAAGTGAAAATACGCAATTTATCCGGTTAAAGCCCCTCTTGACAACCCTTTCTCTTTTGAATATACTGGAATTAGCACTCAGATAGCGAGAGTGCTAATACAAAATTAGCATTCAAAATGGACAGCCGCAAAGACAATCTGCTCAAAATCATTGTGGAAGAATACATCAGATCCGCCAATCCGGTCGGCTCTCAGTTGGTTTGCGAGAAATATCTGCCTGAAGTGAGTCCGGCGACCATCAGGAACGAGATGGCGGAACTCGAAGAAAACGGCTTGGTTTCCCAGCCGCATGTCTCAGCCGGCAGAATCCCCACCTTGGCCGGTTATAAGTATTATCTGGAAAAATTCGTGGGCGAAGGCAAGATAGTTTCCAAGCACAAACAGATTTTGGACGATCTTTCCCAAGGGATGAATTCAGACCGTGAGAGCCTTAAGAATTTAGCCAAGGCTTTGGCAGAAATTTCCGAGGAAGCGGTATTGGTCGGGTTTTCTCCTTTGGATGTTTACTACACCGGCATTTCCAATCTGTTCAGGCAGCCGGAGTTCCTGCATCACCAATCCGTTTTTTCCATGTCGGAAATAATAGATCACCTGGATGAAGTCATGGCCGAGGTTTTCAGCCAAGTCACGGAAAAAGCCAAGATATTCTTGGGAGAAGAAAATCCGTTCGGCAACATGTCTTCCGTGGTTCTGGCCAAATGCCGTCTGGGAAACGGGGAAGGGCTTATCGGGATAATGGGGCCTAACCGGATGAACTACGAAGAAAATCTCGGACTGCTCAAATACAGCCAGGAGATATTCAATAACTTAAATTAAAACCAATGGAAGACTTGCAACAAAAAATCCTGGAGTTGGAAAAACAGGCGGCCGAGAATCTTTCCGGGTGGCAGAGAGCCCAGGCGGATTACGCCAACTTGAGGAAAGAGAATGAAAAAAGAGGCATGGAAATATTTGAGATCGCCAATGCCGCGTTCATGGCTGAGATTCTGCCGGTATACAACCATTTCAAGCTGGCTTTGAAACATATTCCGGAAGAGCAGAAGGATCAGGACTGGATAAAAGGAATACTCCAGATCCAGAAGCAGTTCCAGGATTTTTTAAAGAAATACGACATTAAGGAAATCCCGACGGTCGGGGAGAAGTTCAACCCCAATTTCCATGAAGCTGTGACTCACGAAGAAAAAGAAGGCGTGGAACCGGAAACTGTATTTGAAGAAGTCATGCCAGGATATACTTTGTCAGACAAAATTTTAAACCCTGCCAAAGTCAAAGTAGGGAAATAATCCATAACAGAAAGAATATGTCAATCGTCAAATGGACGCCGTTTCTGCCTTCTTGGTTCGATGAATTCGACCGGGAAGACCGGCCGTCAATCTCCGGCTTTACACCGGCTCTGGATGTGTACCAAGACAAGGATGACATGGTGGTGGAAGCTCCGCTCGCCGGCATAGATCCGGCCAAAGTGGAGATTTCCATTGAAAACGATGTCTTAACGATTAAAGGCGAGAGTGAGAAGAAATCCGAGGTGGAAGACAAGAACTACTACCGCAAGGAAGTGAGGTCCGGAAGCTTTTACCGCGCGGTTCAGCTGCCCACCAGAGTTTCCGGGGATAAAGCCGAAGCTTCGTATGACAAAGGGATTTTAACCATTAGGATCCCTAAGGCGGAAGAAGCCAAGCCTAAGACTATTAAAATTACGGCGAAATAATAAAGAAGGCCTCTCGCTGAGAGGACGTTGGATTCCAGTGTTTTCTTAGAGGGAAAAACAATCATAAATAAACAAAAAATATGTCAAAGATCCTCGGTATCGATTTAGGCACGACTAATAGCGCCATGGCGGTCATGGAAGGCGGTTTGCCTAAGATCTTGGAAAACAAGGAGGGAGCCAGAACCACGCCTTCAATCGTGGCCATTTCCAAGAACAAGGAAAGAATGGTGGGCGTCTCTGCCAAGAGGCAGGCGGTCACTAATCCGGCTAACACTTTGTTCTCTGTCAAAAGATTAATCGGCAGGAAATGGGAAGACGAAGAAGTGCAAAGAGACCTTAAATTGGTTCCTTTTGAGATTAAAAAATCCGGAAACGGCGTCAAGATCGTCCTGGACGGAAAAGAATACAGCCCTCAGGAAATCTCGGCCATGATCTTGACTAAATTAAAGGAAGACGCAGAAGCGAAATTGGGAGAAAAAATCACGGAAGCCATCATCACAGTGCCGGCGTATTTCGACGACTCCCAAAGACAGGCGACCAAGGACGCAGGAGAAATCGCGGGATTAACAGTCAAGAGAATCATCAACGAACCGACGGCCGCGGCTCTAGCCTACGGTTTTGAAAAGAAAAAAGGACAACAGATCGCAGTATACGATTTAGGCGGCGGCACCTTCGACATCTCCATCCTGGACGTGGCAGAAGATACGGTGGAAGTCAAGTCCACCAACGGCGACACTCATTTGGGCGGTGATGATTTCGACCAAGTCATTATGGATTGGATTCTGGACGAATTCAAGAAACAGGAAGGTTTGGATTTAAGGAAAGATATTACGGCTTTGCAGAGAGTCAAGGAATCCGCGGAAAAGGCCAAAATAGAGCTTTCCACGCAAATGGAGACGGAAATAAACCAGCCGTTCATTACCCAGGGATCCGATGGTTCTCCCAAACACTTGACTTTAAGGATGACTCGTTCCCAGTTGGAAGGCTTGGTCATGGATCTAGTGGAAAAGACTTTCGAACCGGTAAGAAAAGCTCTTTCTGACGCGAATATGTCTACTTAGAATATTGAGGAAGTGGTTTTAGTCGGGGGTATGACCCGCATGCCTTTGGTGCAGAAAAAAGTGGAAGAATTCTTCGGCAAGAAACCGAACATCAGTGTCAATCCGGACGAGGTGGTGGCTTTGGGAGCGGCCGTGCAGGCCGGCGTTTTGCAAGGGGATGTGAAAGACGTTCTCTTGTTAGACGTCACTCCTTTGACTCTGGGCATTGAGACTTTGGGCAATGTCATGACGCCTCTCATTGAAAGAAACACCACTATTCCGACTTCCAAGTCCCAGGTGTTTTCCACCGCGGCGGACAACCAGCCGGGCGTAGAGATCCATGTCTTGCAAGGGCGCGCCGAGATCGGCGCGCGGAGCCTCGGGCAGGGTCTCGACGTCGACGAAGTCGGCGCCGTTGCCGCCCGGTCGGCTCAGCCGCTCGACGCCGTCGCGCCGCTCGGCGCTCTCGTAGCCCATGAAC
>CAYIIA010000071.1:0-3757 GCA_964363385.1 uncultured Gammaproteobacteria bacterium | reverse complement strand
TCGTTTCATTAACCTGAATGAGTGGTATTTAAAAACTAAAAGGATTTGGAAATAAGCCTTGGTGGTGGAACTGGTAGACACGCAGCGTTCAGAGCGCTGTGGGCGCAAGTCCGTGCGAGTTCAAATCTCGCTCAAGGCACAGAGATTTCTCTCAAGGCGGTTTCCGCCTTTCTCTACCGGCTTTTAAGGCCGAACTTAACTGAAATTTAAAATGACAGAAACAAAAACTATGCGCCCGAAGAATTTCCGGCGCTACTCCGCCAAAAGGCGGCCGGCAGGCAAAAGCCAGCCGAAACCGATGGAAAACAATCCAATGACAGCGCCCAAACCGCAGAGCAGGAACCAGCAGTCCAAACGACAATTCTTTTCCCAACCCAAGCCTAACGAAGTCCTCAAAATCATCCCTATCGGGGGATGCGAAGAAGTGGGACGGAACATGACTATCTTTGAATACGGCCAGGATATCATCATCCTGGATATGGGCATCCAATTCCCGGAAGAAGACATGCCAGGCATAGATTATATCATTCCCAACGCTAATTATCTTAAAGGAAAAGAAAAAAATATCCGGGGCGTCATCTTCTCCCACGGACATTTGGATCATATCGGCGCGGCTCCTATTCTTTTGGAAAAATTGGGCAATCCGCCCATTATCGGGAGAGACATGACCATTGCCATGGTCAAACACCGCCAGGAAGACTACCATGCCAATTCCGCCCAGAAACTCAAGACTATCATCATCAAGAACATCCATGAACGTTTGAAATTGGGAATTTTCAATGTGAGCTTTTTCCAAGTGGAGCATTCCGTCATTGATGCCATGGGCGTCATTATTTCCACCCCAACGGCTACGGTCATCCATCCCGGAGACTGGACTATGGAAAGAGATAATAACGGCAGGCCGTCATTGGACTACTCTTTCTTAAGCAAACTCCCTCAGCCCACCGTCCTAATGCTGGAAAGCTTGGGCGCCATCGACGTTAGAAAAAGCGCGACAGGCGAGGAAATGAAAAAAAACCTGACTAAACTCATTACTGATGCCCACGGAAGGCTGATCATCGGCACATTTTCTTCCCAAGTGGAAAGGATCAGCTGGATCATTGAGCTGGCTCAGAAACTGAATAAAAAAGTCGCTTTGGACGGCTACAGCATGAAAGTGAATATTGAGATCGCCCAGAAACTGGGATATATCAAAGCCAGGCCCGGGACGATCATCAAGGTTGAGCAGATAGACAATGTTCCAGACAACAAGCTAATCGTGCTCTGCACCGGCGCCCAAGGAGAAGGCAATGCGGTCCTTTCCAGGATCATCGAGGGCAGCCATCGTTTTGTGAAAATTAAAAAGAGCGATACTGTCATCCTTTCTTCTTCCATCATCCCGGGCAATGAAAGGACGATCCAAAGACTGAAAGACAATCTCTACCGCCTCTGCGACAATGTCATCCATGGCAGTATCATGGATATCCATGTTTCCGGGCACGGCAACCGGGAAGATATCATTACCATGCTTAAAACCATCCGGCCGAGCTATTTCATCCCGGTGTATGCCAACCACTATATGCTTAAAGAAGCGGCCAAACTGGCCAGGGATCTGGGCATGAGGCCGGAAAGGATCATGGTGCCGGATAACGGCCAGGTCATTGAATTCGACCGAAGAGGCGGCCGGATGACTGACAAGAAAGTCCCGGCGGATTACATCTTTGTCGACGGCTTAGGCATTACCGATAGCAACAATGTGGTTTTAAGAGACCGGCAGATGATGGCTGAGGACGGCATGCTGGTCGTCATCGCCACGATCAACGGCAAGACCGGAGAACTGATCCATAACCCGGATCTCATTTCCCGCGGTTTCGTATACATGAAAGAAAACAAGAAGCTGATCGAGATGACTCGCCAGAAAGTGAAAAAACTTCTGAAGGACAACAATCCTAAGACAGCTCCAGACGACCAATACCTCAAAGAAATGATTAGGAATGAAATAGGGAAGTTCCTGTACCAGAAAACTGAAAAAAGGCCCATGATCCTGCCAGTGATAATCGAGGTGTAAAAAAATCAGGACGCGACTATGCTACGTCGCGTCCTTTGTGCGTTTAATGCCTAAACGAATGCCAGCATCAAAGCCCTGTCCTGATCCGAAGGCAGAGGCGCCCTCTTTATTCTCCGGCCGCATGCGGGACATTCCGCCTTTACCCGGATGAGTTTCCCTCCCTTGACTTCGAAATACATTGGATCCGCTTTCCTGCAACAATCTTTCATGGCTGTCACCTCTCTTTCTTGCGCCCGTATTTACGACTGCTTCCCGTCACTCTAAGCCTTTTCTTGTTTTTTGTCAAGACCTTTGGTATTATTAATCCATGGAACAAAAATCCCGAAAACCCGTCGTCGTTTCCGGCATGCAACCCTCAGGCCCGCTCCATCTGGGCAACTACTTGGGCGCCTTGAAGAATTGGATCGATATCCAAAACAGCGGAAAGCATGATTGCTTCTTTTTCATCGCTGACTACCATTCCATTACAGAAAATTACGATCCCAAAGAGAAAAAAGAACAAGCCTTTGAACTGATCTGCGAATACTTGGCTGCCGGCCTGGATCCTGAAAAATCCACTCTCTTTGTCCAATCCCGAACGCCCCAATGCGCGGAATTAGCCTGGATCTTCAATACCGTCACTCCCATTTCAGAACTGGAAAGAATGACGCAATTCAAAGATAAATCTTCCAAGCAGGCCAAGAATGTGAATATGGGCCTCTTCGACTATCCAGTACTTCAAGCCGCAGACATCCTGCTCTACCACGGCTCCCTGGTGCCAGTGGGCCAAGACCAGGTCCAGCATGTTGAGCTGACCCGGGATATTGCCCGGTGGTTCAACCAGAAATACAAAAAAGAATATTTCCCTTTGAGCCAACCGTTGCTCATGCCCCTGGCAAAGATAATGAGCCTGCATGAGCCGGAAAAAAAGATGTCCAAATCCGCGGGCGAGAAGCATTGGCTGGGCATAGACGAGGAGCCGGAGATGATTAAGAAAAAACTGAGCAAGGCGGTCACTACTCCCGAAGGGATAAAGAACCTTAAATCCATTTACGAAGCCTTTTCAGATAAGATGGGTGGTCCTTTTGACGAAAAACAGATGGCCAAAACTAAGGAGACGATCGCCCATGGATTGGCAGATTATTTCTCTGATTTCAGAAAAAAGAAAAAGGAATGGAAAAAAGACCGGTCTAGCGTAGAGAAGATTCTGGAACAAGGAAGAAAAAAGACGGATGAGATTGCTGACAGGACTATGGCGGAAGTGAAGCAGATAATCGGCTTAAATTAAAACAAGCGGCCAGAGAGGGCCGCTTTTGTTATTCTCCTTTCCCCCAAAACACATCCGCCTCCTTCTCCAGTTTTTCCAGACGATCGTAGTAGTCCGGAAATTCATTGAGATGCGCCAGAGCTATTTTCCCGGTCATGAGATGATCGTCGTTAGTCACGTTGGTCTGGGGACTTACAGTGCCATGCTCCAATTCAACACCAATTCCCCTCCTAAATTGATCAACGTCAAACTTGGACCAATCCAAGCCTAACTGTTCCCCGATGCTTTTCGCCTCCTCCAAGGTAAAATTGGTCATATATTTTTTAAAATTTCTTTTTTTAGATTGTCCAGATCCTCTTTTTTCCTTGTCTCAATATTCAACCTAACCAAGGGTTCGGTATTGGACGGCCGGATATTAAAGAACCAATCTCTTCCAAAAGCGGACAGGCCGTCGAACTCTTCAA
>CAYIIA010000070.1:0-4056 GCA_964363385.1 uncultured Gammaproteobacteria bacterium | reverse complement strand
AAACGTGACATTGCCTATTGCCAATCCTTTTAAACCTACCCCCCCCCCATTACTGTTTTAGGAAAGCTTCCAATAATCTCTTCCAAGAGCCAAAGGAATTTTTTGTCCTTGATCTTCCTTTTCATAATCTCCGTCAGCTTCTGGTGAGGGATGCTGGAAAAGAATTTCCGGATGTCCAGTTTGAGGGCGTAAACCGGCTGATGGTAATTCCGGCTGGCTTTCCTAAGAGCTTTTTCCAAGTTTATGACAGCAAGATGCGTTCCTTTGCCTAAACGGGAAGAATATGAGTGGAAAATGAAATCTTCTTCAAAGAGATCGTATAATTCGTTGAAAACCAAATAATGGACCAGCCTGTCCCTGACGCTCGCCTTGCTTATCTCCCTGGACTTGGGATCACAGATGCGGAAAGTAGAATACGGGCCGTGGCGGTAGGTTTGGTTTTGCAAATCATTTTGGAGATTGAAAATATTGTTTTCCAAATCGAACTCAAAATCCAAGACATCCGGTTTGCTCCTTTTGCCTTTTTTAAATCCGTCCCAAGAGGAGAAGATCCTTTCTAAACTGATTAACCTTTCAAAATCCATATGAATAACAATGAAATCCCCATCATTATCAGAATTTACGATTTATACAAAATATATTACCAATATTTGGAACTGTTCCCCAAAAAAGACAAATACGCCCTAGGCAAGAAATGCGAGGAATTGATCATTGGTCTTTTAGAATCAGCGCTTATTGCCAAGAATTCCCCTCCTGAAGAAAAGAAACCAGCTGTGAAAACAACCAGCGTCAAGCTGGATCTCCTCAAGATATTCATCCGCCTATGCAAGGATTTGAAACTCCTGGACCAGAAAAAATACATAACCATTGAAAATCTTCTGCAGGAAATCGGGCGGATGATCGGCGGTTGGCAAAAATCATCCTGACTTAATAAAGAGCCAAGTATCGGCTCTTTATCTTAAAAACAGGCAGTACCCGAGGCAGGACACCGTGGCCGAACAGTAATCGTTCGCATCGGCCAAGTTGTCGGTGTTGTCGAAGTTCGCGTCGCCGTCGTTGGCGTTCCAGTTGAACGAATACGACTGCCGGAAATATTGCTTTCTCCCGTCGTTAGACACCGGGATTTCATCTTAAAAGGTAGAAATCCCTGAATTTAATCCGGTCCTTTATGCGGACGCTAGGAAAAAGCAAGTAGTGCCTATTCTTGAGCGTTCTCTCCGTCGATCTGAAACAACCGACAGACTCTGACGCTTAACCAAGAAATGGGATTTGGGCGTCAATGATCCGTGAACCATTGCTCATTAACCTACTCTCATCTGTATTTTAACAATTTTAAAAGAAAAGAAAAAGAGGCAAACGATGTACTACTCGTTTGCCTCTGTAAAGACGGCGGCCAAAGGCCAAGGATCCGATCCGAGGATCAAGAAGCCAAAGACCGAGGACTGCACTACCCGAGGCAGGACACCGTGGCCGAACAGTAATCGTGCGCATCGGCCAAGTCGTCGGTGTTGACGAAGGTCGCGTCGCCGTCGAGGGCGTCCCAGTGGAACGAATACGACTGCCGCTTCATAGCGGGGCATCGGACGATCGGGGTTTTGTTATCCTTCATCAACTCCTTGGCAAACCCGATATACGCCGCGGCTGTGTCAAAACCGCCTCCAAGAAGCAACCAATCCGGGATGTTATCATTCATTTCATGCTCGGTGAAAACTTCCACGCAAGCATTGACCGAGTATCCGCCGAACGGAAACAGAGTTATGCCCACCACCGGACCGCGAGACACGGCTTCGACCAGTTGTTCGTGGCGCGAGCCAGCAACAATCTTGACCTGATTGGCCAAAGCACCTTTCCGGTAATTGGTGAATGTCCGGTTAGGATACTCTCCTCTGTAAGCCAAGCCGACGCAATCCACCAGCGTATCCAGATTCGTTCCCAGGTCGCCCTCGAGTTTTGGCAGCATCCAAGGAACCCAGACGCCCTTAGTGGCATTGGCTGTGCGCGGATCATTGTCCAGCTTCGCCTTGATAGCCAAAACGCGTTCTTCAAACTCCGAGGCGGACGGAAGATCTCCTGCAATACCTCCGGCAGCCAAACGGCGCGCCAGATTTTTGCAGAGACGATTGCAATTCACCTTCAGCTTCTTGAAGCAGTTTTGCGGATTTGGGTCGCAGACCGCGGCCTTGAATCCGGGAAACGGGATGAAACGTCCGTTCTTGTCGAAGAGATGCTGTTCCGCTTCTTCGAAGCGGATGATCAACTCCCCTCTTACCATCTTCTTCCAGTTTTCGAGGCCTCCAATTTTGTTAATCGTCGCTCCCATGTAACACGGAGGGATATCCTCGACTCGCTCGATCATATCAATGTTAAAGTTCTTCTTCATGCGTATCTCCTTTCAGCCCATGGCCGAAATGACTGTTTCCCCTACCCGAGGATTAGGGATGTCCATACAAGGAATCATCGCTGACATTCTACTATGTAAATAACTTTTTGTCAAATATGACAAATATCCAAAAAAACCGCTCCTTACGGAACGGCCTTAGTGGTACTCTCCTGTCCCTCCTCCTGGAGGCATGATATTGCTTTCTAAAACCACATTGACTCTGGGAACGACTTGGAATTCGGTTATCCTAGGCAACCTCTTGTTCCAGAGCATTTCCACATGTTCGGCCTCTCCGGACTTAAACTGTTGCAACTTAATGCTTCCTAGAGCCACCAAGCTCCCGCCATCGTAAAGAAATCCCTGGACTTCTGTTTCCCAAAAACTGTAAGCTGAATTATTTTTAATGTCAAAAGAGAGCGTATTCGGATCTCCGACCTGGATTCCGGCTGTGAACTTTTCATTAGTGACAACGAAATTGTTCCTGTCCTCGTACAACTCCTTGAAATTAGCCACTCTTTGCCAAGAAAGATCCGTGATCTTCAATTCTCCGGCTGAATCGCGCATATTCAGTCCCATGATATATGCCTCCTCTCCCGGCAGGATGAATTGAGACTGGCTGTCTGAACTGTTGAATTGGTAATTGAACTGCGCCGCCCAACTGGCATTGGGATTCCTGACCTTGGCCGCCATTTCCACGGATCCGCCGTCCTCGCCGAAAACTTCCACATCCGATACCTGGAGATCCTGGGGCTTGGCTCCGGACACCTCGCCTAAGGAGGGATTTTCCCCGAAAACCATCTGCTTGAGGCGGGCATCGGACGCTTTAAAACTAATGGCAAAGAATGTCATTTGCCAGATGATATACAGCCACAACAAAAAAGCGACCACGCCTAAAGCAATGGTCATCCAGCGCCGGATTTCCAGTTTGTGGGTTATGTACCAATAGCTGAATTTAAGCTCTTGGTTGGAAAAGCTTTGTTCCATGGATATATTATACCACACAATTTAGATTTTTTTGAACAAGGGTTTGCTATGGTGGATGATATGACCTATATATTCATGGACGAGAGCGGCGATCTGGGATTTTCAAACCATTCAAGCAGGTGGTTTATTTTTACTATGATCATAGCCAGCCAACCGAAAGAAATAGAAAAGGCAGTAAAAAAAGATTCGTCAAGGACTGAAAAAGAGATATAAAACAGTAAATGAACTCCACGCTTATCATTGCCAGAGAGCCGTAAAAAAGAAGCTTCTTACAAAATTAAGCGAAATCAAGGGTTTAAAAATAATCTGCATTATTCTAGATAAGCATACGGTTTCCGCAAAAATGCAAAAAAATAAAAAGTTTTTATACAGTTATCTTGCAAACGCTCTCTTGGAATATTGCTTTAATGAGACACTATTTGGTTGCCATGAATTAATAAACATAGTCATTGATAAAAAAGACACGAACAAATCAATCTCGACTGAATTTAAAAACTACTTAAAAAATAATTTCAGCCAGAAAATAAGCGGGGAAATGAGGTTTGAAATTAAACCGTCATACACAAATAAATGCTTACAGGCTGTTGATTTCGCTTCTTGGGCGATCTTTAGAAAATACGAACAAAACGATCTTGAATATTTAACCACTTTGGACTGAAGTCCAAAGAATATTATTTAGAATGAATTCTTAA
>CAYIIA010000069.1:0-4073 GCA_964363385.1 uncultured Gammaproteobacteria bacterium | reverse complement strand
TAGTCCAGAACGTTGGCGTTCAGGATTGGCTTGTCTTTGAGCTGCTTGCGCAACTTATGGCCATTCACATAGCCGCCGTCTTTCTGGCCTCCGGCCAGATAGAGCTCTACCTGATCCGTATTCCACTCCCACTGTCCGCCTTTGGTGTGTTCTTCCATTTTCCAACCGTTAGGAAGGAAAGGATCGGCGTCGCAGTCGATGACGTGCTTGGTTGGGAGGATTTGCCGCGAAGCCTTGGCATCGACGACGATAAGATCAGTGATCTTTGCTAACGTGACTTTGCCTTCATTCGTATCCAACCGTTTGATGTCTTTGCCGACATCGCCTCCTTTTTCCTTGATCATCGCCGCCAACGCGGAGCCGATCTGTAAAATGGAGCCCAATGCCGACTCTTCCGCTGTTTTCTCTGCCTTGCTTTTTCTGGCCATGACGGCCTCCTCTTCTTGGCTCGCTTTTCATCCCGGACCTATTTCCGAGATTTTCGACTTGCCAATATACCACAATCATCCTATCTCAAAAAACGGTTTTTGTCAATCCGACCCTTGTAGAGGAAAAACCTTTATTGTATAATACACTCATGACCGAAACTAAAAAAACTAAAAAAGGCATCCCGGTCAAGGCTGAGGCGCCAAACGACTTTTTTGCCAATTACGGCAAACTGGGTGAAACTGACGATCTTTTCAGTTCCGAGGGCCAACTTTCCTGCGATGTCTTTTCCGACGAGAAGAATATTATCGTAAAATCCACTCTGGCCGGGGCAGATCCTAAAAACCTGGATATTTCCGTCAGCAACGACCTCCTGACCATCCGCGGTTTCCGGGAAGACCGGAATAAGGTTGACCAGGGGGAATTCTATGCCCGGGAGATATACTGGGGAGCTTTCAGTCGTTCCATCGTCTTGCCTCAAGCAGTGGACCAGAACAAAGTCTCTGCCACCTTGAAAAACGGCGTTCTTACCATTGTCCTGCCTAAAAAATACCGCACGACTGCCATTAAGGTAAAACATCTCAAGGATTAGCTATAAAAGGATGTTAAAAATAAATCTCGGATCACTAAAGGGCAAAATTCCAAATTGTTTCCGGAAGGATCCAAATAAGATAGACAAGCAGTGGCTGCTACTTTCCGTAATAGTCGCTGTTTTAGTAATCGCCTTGATCCTCGTCAGCGTATTTTTCTTTTTTGAAGCCAGATATTACCAGCGTTTCTTTCCGGGAAGCCTTTTAGGAAATATTAATTTGGAGGGTTTGACTTTTGACGAAGCCTACTCCTTGGTGGAAAAATCTGCAAACGATCTGGAAGACCAGGGAATCAAGATCCAAAAAAACAATGCCTCTCTTCTGGTAAAATCCGTTTCTGACTCTTCTTCTCCGGATGTTGCTCAGACTATTTTCAGCCTGGATAGCCATACGGCTTTAACCAAAGCCTTTACGTTCGGCCGAGACAAAAGCTGGTGGGAAAATCTCTTGATCCAAGTTCGGATGTTCTTCCAAACCAAACGATTTGAAATGGACTATGATATGAACCGCGAGGTTTTGACGCAAATGATTAAAGTCCAGTTTTCTTCTTCGGAAAAAAATGAACTGGCTGCCAGGCCGGAAATCTCTCTGGTAAATGGTTCCTGGCAAGTGGAGATCTTGCCTGAAGAAACCGGCATGATTCTGGATATGGAAAAAGCGCTCAATGATTTTGAAAATAATTTAAAAAATTTAGACAATGCTGACATTATTCTAGCTTCAAAAATTGAACTGCCCGGAGTCAAAAAATCAGAGGTAACGCCAGAAAATATTTCTTTAATAAGGGAAATAATGGGCCGGGAACCTTTGAAGCTTTCTTTTGAGGGCAATATCTGGACTCTTAAAAAAGAAGATCTGACTTTAATGCTGGGATTCCAGAAAAAAGAAACTGTCGTTGTCAGTGTGAATCCTGATAAGTTCAAAGCTTGGTTGGAAACCAGCGTCGGAGAGATTATTAACACGCCCGCTCAGAATGCCCGGATTGAAATGGAAAACGGCAAGGTAACAGCATTCGCCGCCCACCAGGAGGGACGAGAAATTGACTGGGAAAAAACTTTGGAAACGGTTAATCTGGCTTTGAACACCAATGAACCAAAAGTGGAAATTCTGGTACGGACCTCGCTGCCTGAAATTCTGACTGAAAGCATCAACGATTTAGGTATTAAGGAGATAATCGGGACAGGCAAGTCTAGTTTTGCCGGCAGTCCGACTAACCGGAGGCACAACATTAAAAACGGGGCGAGCAAGCTTCAAGGCATGATTATCAAACCCGGGGAACAATTTTCTCTCATAACCGCCTTAGGGCCGGTGGATGGCACGACTGGGTACCGGACTGAACTAGTGATTAAAGGCAACAAGACAACGCCGGAATACGGCGGGGGCTTGTGCCAAATAGGGACCACGGTATTTAGAGCGGCGATGGCTTCCGGCCTGCCTATCCTGGAAAGACAGAACCATTCCTACAGCGTCTCATATTACCTAGAAGACGGTTTGCCCGGCACTGATGCCACGATTTACATTCCCAAGCCGGATGTGAGATTTTTAAACGATACCGGAAAACACATTTTAATCCAATCCCGGATTATTGGCGATACTCTGTATTTTGATTTCTGGGGCGCTAAGGATGGCAGAATAACGGAAAGGACCAAACCAAAGACTTGGGGCTGGACTTCTCCTCTTCCAACCAAGTATGTGGAAACCACCGATCTGCCTGTAGGCCAGAAAAAGTGCACGGAGAGTTCCCACCAGGGAGTGAGCGCTTCTTTTGACTACACAGTCACTTACCCGGACCAGGAGGTAAAGAAAACCACTTTCACTTCATACTACAAGCCTTGGCAGGCGGTTTGCCTTATTGGGGTGGAGAAGCTGACGGAGACGGCGAGCTCGACTCCGTCAATAGTAGATCCTTAGAAAATAACCACATGAACACTTTATTTTTAGGGAAATCGAAATTAGGCAAGGCGGTTTTTGCAAATAAGAACTTTAAAAGGGGCGAGGGTATAATTGAGTTTAAGGGACCGTTGATAAAAAGGAATGAGTTGCCAGAGATAACAACGCAGGAAGATGACAGATACATCCAAATCGGAAAAGACGAATATTTAGGGCCGTCTGGCGATTTTGACTATTTTGTCAACCACTCTTGCGATCCGAATAGCGGAATAAAATTTGTAGGAAAAAGGCTGTTCTTAATCGCCATAAAAAACATCCGTAAAGGAAAAGAAGTTACATGGGATTATTCAACGTCAATGAATGAAAATGAAAAATGGGAAATGGATTGTATGTGTGGAAGTAAAATCTGCCGCAAAAGAATCATCTACTTTAAACATCTGCCAGAAAAATCCCAGCGGAAATACATAAAGTTGGGAGTTGTTCCAAAATACATCATGGAAACTTTTAAATAAAATAAACAATAGACAATAATACAAAAAGACCGCCCCTCTCAGGGCGGTCTTTAATATTCATCAAGCTGCAGGTCTTTTAAGACCCGGATGGACTGGTAGGGCCAGACAAGAAAACGTTTTCGGCTAATATCCAAGCGTAAGCCCGAAAGAAAGCTTAAAAACATTCCCATGCTTGTCGTGCCTAGCCCTATCAGTCCACCTGGGCAGAGATAAAAATTTTCTCAAATTTTAATGGAAGGTGACAAATTTGATTTTTTTTGGAGACCTGCAGCTTGATAAATACTATTTATAATACTGCAGACAAAGAAATTACCACGAGGGAAAATTCGAGTCGTTGGGGACCAAAATGGTCCTCACGATAGTTCCTATGCTTGTCGTGCCTGCAGAACTATAGATACTATTTTCCCCCTTTGGTGAATACGGTATTGTATCACACCTCTGAGTCTTTGTCAATGCCTAATAACCATTACTCATTGAAAAAACCGCTAAATTTAGCGGAATTCCTGTTTTTAATGAATTTTCAGGGTATCGCGAAAGCATTATACCCCGTGTTCCTGTCTTTGACAAGCCTTCTTTTTACCAGTTTTGCCCCCAAGTTATCCAGAGATTGTCACCAATTTAGTCTTAGCCCCTTTTCCTGCCTTTATTTCCACCTGGC
>CAYIIA010000068.1:0-4182 GCA_964363385.1 uncultured Gammaproteobacteria bacterium | reverse complement strand
CGCTTCTTTGGCCCAGAGTGTAAAGAAAAGATCCTTGGTGCTCTCCCAGGATATTCCCCTCCTCGTCGACAATCCTGCCATTTTTGGATTTCAAATATTTTTTTAAAAAATCATAGTGGCTTTCCCCGACAAAACAGATTTCCTGGCTGTCCGGCTTGTTGTGGACTGGAAGTTTCCACTTTCTAGCCATTCCCCTGACTTCTTCCTTAGCATAATTCCCTAGAGGGAAAAGGATGTTCTTTAGCTGTTTGGATTTCAAATTGTACAAGAAATATGTCTGGTCCTTGCTTTTGTCCTTAGCAACAAAGATCTTTCCTTTTTCCAGTTTCACATAATGTCCGGTCGCCAAGGCATCCGCTTTAAAAACCTTTTGGACATAGTCTGATAATAATCCGAACTTAATTGACTTATTACAGGCTACGCAAGGATTGGGCGTTTTCCCTTTAAGATATTCCTTTAAAAACTCGTCGACAATATATTTCTTGAAAGGCCGGCCGAAATTGACTTTGTAGATTTTAATTCCCAGGACATCGGCGACTTCCCTCGCCTCTTGCCAGGCTTTCAGACTGCAACATCGGTTTTCTCCGTATTCCTTCCCTTGCGGAAACCAGAATTGCATGAAAACACCGACCACTTCATGGCCTTGTTTTTTGAGTAATGCGGCAGCCACGGAAGAATCCACGCCGCCGCTCATAGCAACCGCGATTTTCATCTGACAATGACTTTTAGTATCTGAGGCTTGATTTTAATTTCAATCACCTTGGGCAGTTTTATATAATCCCCGTCGATCTGGGCCGAATCCATAGGTTCTTTCATAACTATCTTGAAATAATCATTGTCCAAAGCAAAGGTCTTAACCGGAGGCTTCTGGTGCGACAGGGAAAAAACAAAGCTGGCCAGAAGGACGCCCAGGGTCTTGCTGGTGAAGACAAAGAGGCTGAACATGCCGTCATCCAAAAAAATCTTCCTTCTAGGCTTGAGTCCGTGGTAATTGACTGCATTGAAGACCACTAAACTATTGCCTTCAAGCTTGAACTTATTCTCCCTGGTCTGGATCTCGAACTTAAACGTCTTCAGTCTTGTCTTGCTGGAAATCAGGCTGAGAAAATATCCCAAAAATCCCAGTTTCTTCTTTAACCCGACCGCTGTCTTAGCCACCACTTCGGAAACATGTCCCAGGGAAAAACCGACGAAGAAATAATGCTTGTTGTTAATAATCCCCGCATCCAGAAGAGCGAACTTCTCCGGCCTGGCTAAAAGCTTGATCGCCTCTGTAATTTTAAACGGCAACTTCAATTCCTGGGCAATGACATTGGCAGAACCGGATGGGATAATGCCTAAAGGAATTTTTAAATCATTCTGCAAGATAATCCTTCCAGCCACCTTGACTGTCCCGTCTCCGCCCATCGCCACCACCGTCTTGATTTTGGAAAAATCATAATCCCGGATCATTCCTTCAAAACCATCATCCAAAACAAACCAATCCGCCCGGTAACCCAGGCTTTCCATTTTTTTCCTGACAATCCTAGCGGTCTGTCCGCTTTTAATCTTTCCGGCCGAAGGACTGTAGATGACTAATGCTTTTTTCATGCTTTAATTTTACCAAATTTGAAGATAATTTAAAAGCAAATCCTCATACCCGGGGCATGAGGATGGAAACGATTATATGGTCTGCGATTTACTGAAATTCGGCCTGGATGAAGACAAAGACGGCATCTTTGGGAAAAGACGCATTCTTCTCGGCATGGCAGGCTCCCAGGGATCCATTTCCAATCTCGAAAACGCCCTCTCCGTTTGCATCCTTGACTGGATCCATGGCAACGATGAATGATCGGCCTTGAGGCAGAACTCCGCACTCGACCAGCACCGGTCCGACTCGGGAGAAACAGCGGCTCAAACCATTCTCTTCGCCTTGACGGACAATCTCTTCGAGGGTAGCGACAGTGGGAAATCCAAGTTCCTCGACTGACACGGCGACAGCCTTGAATTCAATGCTTCCCCAGGGAGGATCAATTTCCATGACTCTCACCATACTCCTGGCCCAAGCGATTGAATTGCATCCGCAACGGAACAAAGATGCTTCCAAAGACTGCCTTGGGAGTTCTTTAGATACCAACTTGAAATGCCCTAGAACAATGTGCTGCATGATTCTTTCCTCCTTTTTTCTACGCCACGGAAAAAACGACTACTTTAAGATATACCAAAAGAAACAGACTGAGTCAAATTGAAAAATCACTTACATAAAATGGCTGGATTTGAAATCACGTCTTTCCCTGAATCCAGAGATTACGGATCCACCGGCTTTTTCAGATTTTCCAGACTCATCTCCTTGACCGGCTGAGTTTTCACTTTCTTTTCCACCGCATCCAGATCTATATTCCTTTCTTCCTTAGGTTTCCTTCTTTCTTCCTTGACTTTGGTAAAACAAGCATCGCAATACACCGGACGAGTCGGATCCGGCTGGAAATTAAGCTTTTCTTCCTTGCCACACAAAGAACAATTCGCAGAAAATATTTTCGGCTTTTCTTCTTTTGGTTTTTCTCTGGGTTTTTCCTTGGGCCGGAAGCTATCCCCCTGCCTAGCACCCTCATTAGTCGTCCTGACCACCTTCTCGCTCAAATCCAGACCGCTCCAGCGGTTTATGCGGTCTTCCACCTCAGCTCTGCCATGGGCATACCTTTCCCTGGAAACCTTGACCACCTTTTCTGAATTCCCAGTGAAGAGATTTTCAAACAAAGGCGGCAACGTCGTAGCTGAGAAAGGATCCGAAGAAATGCCGTCGATCATCAGTTTCAGATAGATATTGAAAGAAGGCAGATTGACCAGATCTTCTTCCGTAAAAGTCGGAGTGAATTCCTTGACTAAATTCTCCGCGTCTGTCGCGCCGACCCGGAAACAGACCAGGGAACCGACGTTGCCAAAAACGGCGGCCGTCACCTCTTCCGGCAGCTGCTCGATGAACTGGTGGGCCATGATGAGGTTCAGGCGGTATTTCCTGGCTTCAGAAAGGATGTCGGAAAAACTGTCTGTGGCGAAGTTTTGGAATTCATCGACATAAAGGTAAAAATCCTTGCGGTCTTCTTCCGGAATATCCACCCGGCTCATGGCGGCCAAATACAATTTAGTGACCATCATGGAACCTAGAAGCTGCATCGTATCCTCGCCGATCCTGCCTTTGGAAAGATTCATGATTAAAATCTTCCGGTTATCAATGATGTCCCTCATATCAAAAGTGGATTTGACCTGGCCCACAATATTCCTGATTAAAAAATTAGAAAGGAACTGGCCGACTTTGTTCTGGATAGGAGAAATGACCTCTTGCAAGACCCTTTCACTCCATTTAGTGTATTCATTCACCCAGAAAGACTTGACTACCGGATCTTTGATCTTGTCCACGACTTTTTTACGGTAATCATCATCCACTAAGATACGCATGATGCCGAGCAAAGTGCTGCCAGGATAATCCAACATAGCTAAGACTGCATTCCTTAAAATATATTCCAATCTGGGGCCCCAGCTCTCAGCAAACTGCTTTTTAAAGACACCGACTAATCCGGAAGCGATTAAATGCTTGTCTTTTTCTTCCACCGCTTCCAGAATATTGAAAGAGACCGGGAAGCTCATATCTCCGGGATTGAAATAGATGACATCATTAATCCTGTTGTCCGGAATGAAATTCAAGACTTTCTCAGCCGTGTCTCCGTGAGGATCGATATAGCAGCAGCCGTCGCCGTGGATAATGTCGGAGATGAGCATGTTCTCCAGCATCGTGGTCTTGCCCATGCCGGTTTTCCCGATGATATACATATGCCTCCGCCGGTCATTGCGTTTGATACCGAACACTTTCCGCTGCCCGCGGAAATTAGTTTCGGCAAAAACCGTAATTTCTTTTTTAGGATCTTGCAATTCCATTTTTAAATCGTTGGTAAATTAGAAGGTGGAGAAGGTTTTTTAAAGATCGGTTCCTTGTCTTCTGTCTGGATTTTTTTTGTTTCCCCGACAGCAAACTTCTCCATAATCGCCGGTCTTCCCATTTCAACCACAGGCAAACCGACCAATTCGCCGGATGGACCTTGAGGCGCCTGGGGTCTTTCCTTGGACTTTCCTTCAAAAGCCGGACCGCGATGGTAAGGCAAGCGCGTAGGCGGCACCGCCTTCTTAGACGCGATTTTCTCCATCGCC
>CAYIIA010000067.1:0-4188 GCA_964363385.1 uncultured Gammaproteobacteria bacterium | reverse complement strand
ACTGAAGTAATGGGCTGAAGCCCAGAGATATAGCTCTCAGATATGAGACATTATAGGCAAAAACATCATAGCCTACCGCCCGCGTACTCGCCCTTCTGGGTAATATAGCATCTGGAAAAACCTTCTTAAACCAAACCTTATTCATAATCGCCTCCTCGGCCTTAAGCCAGCCATGGTTAATTGTCAATGTCCTTGATAAAGGTATATTATTTTATACAATCAAAGTCAAAAAAGCCGGTCTTCTTCAGACCGGCTATTCCAACACCGCTTTTATGCGCCTCACCCCGGAACTGCTGGATTCTTCCTTAACAATCCGGAAACGGCCTAGATCGCCGGTATTTGAAGCATGGGGACCGCCGCAAATCTCCTTGGAAAACTCTCCCATGGCATACACTTTTACTTTTTCTCCGTACTTATTTTCAAAAACGCCCATCGCCCCTTTTTCCTTAGCCTCTTCCAAGCCCATTTCCTCGCAGACAATGGGGATTTTTTTCTCAATTTCCGCATTAACCAGATCTTCCACTTGTTTTAGTTGTTCAGGCGTCACTTTTTCCGGATGGGAAAAGTCGAAACGGATGCGTTCACTGGTAATATTCGCCCCTTTTTGGAAAACATGGCCGCCCAAAACCTTCCGAAGAGCAGAAAGCATTAAATGAGTAGCGGTATGCATTTTAGCCGTGGTTTCACTGTCATCTGCCAATCCCCCCTTGAATTTCTTTTCCGCGCCTTGCCGGGAGATTTCCTGGTGCTTGCCGAACTCCTGCCAAAAACCTTCCTCGTCTATTTCCAGTTTCCTTTCTTTAGCTAATTCCTTGGTCATTTCAAAAGGAAAACCGTAAGTAGCGAATAACTTGAAAGCTTCCGGAGCCGTAATCTTTCCGGTCTTGATCTTTTCAAATTCTTTCAGTCCTTTTTCCAAAGTGGAAGAAAACTTTTCTTCTTCCTTGGCCAGCTCATCCATGATGAAATCCCGGTTGGTTCTGAGTTCCTTGTAGAATCCGCCCATTTCCGCAATAACCACCTCCGCAATCTTTCCAGTGAACATTTCCGGAATACCCAAGCTTCTGCCATACCTCACCGCTCGCCTGATCAATCTCCTAAGAACATATCCTTGTTCCACGTTGGCTGGAACCACTTTTTCCGAAAGAATGAAAACAGCGGCTCTTAGATGGTCTGAGATGATCCTTACCGCCTTAATCTGCTCCTTTTCCAAATCTTCAAAAGAAACATCAAATAACGCTGCCACCTGTGAAACAATAGTGGAAAGCGGTTCAATCTCATAAACGCTTTTTTTGTTGTCTAAAACCGCTACCGTCCTTTCCAAACCCATGCCAGTATCCACGTTCTTTTGGGCTAATTCAACATACTCCCCTTCATTATTTTTGTTGTATTGCATAAAAACATCATTCCAGATTTCCACCCAATTCTTGTTGGAAGGATCAAAGGAGGGAGGCGGAGTTTCTTCCCCTACCCAAAAGAATATCTCTGTATCCGGTCCGCAAGGACCGGTCTTTCCGGCCGGACCCCACCAGTTGTCTTTTTTTCCTAAAAAAGCGATCCTCTCCTCTTTAACGCCTAACAACTGCCAGATTCTGGCCGACTCTTCATCTTTGGGAATATTCCCTTCTCCTTCAAAACAAGTGAAAGCTAATTTTTCCAAAGGAATGTTCAATTCTTTGGTTAAGAATTCAAAGCTCATTTTAATGGCTTCTTCTTTGAAATATTCTCCTAAAGACCAATTGCCCAGCATTTCAAAGAAAGTCAGATGCCAATCGTCTCCGACCTCGTCGATATCCCCGGTCCGGATGCATTTCTGGATATCTGCCAATCTCTTTCCGGCAGGATGCTTTTCTCCCAGAAGATACGGCACTAAAGGATGCATGCCGGCCGTGGTAAAGAGGACGGTAGGATCGTTTTCCGGCAAAAGCGAAGATCCCGGGATGACCGCATGGTCCCGATTTTGGAAAAAATCCAAGTATTTGTGTTTTAATTCCTTGGCTGTCATACAGATATTTTAACGAAAAATATATTTTTAGGCAAGAAGAAGAGGCCGGCCCCGCGATGGGGACGGCCTCGAAGATATTAACGCTACTCTATGAGAGCTTCATAGATCTCTTCGTCCAGGAGACAAAGACGATCGCACTGGAAGCTATTTTTGAGCTGGACAAAGACGTCTTCGCCGACAGTGTAGCTTTCTTCGGTCAACCGGGGCCTTGTCTGGCTGGGAGAAAAACAGATGGTCCTCTCGCCGGAAACACCACCGCTGATCACCACTACGCTCCATGACCAGGAGTCAAAGACTTTCTTTTTCCCGATCCGGTCGATGAAGGTGATGGTCGTAGACTTGCCATTGACCGGACTCTCGGTGGAGACAACTATGGCATTTATAGTCTTCGTTTCTTGGCTCGTCTCCTTTCCGAACGCCGGCCTATCCTGATACATACTCGCGCAACCGCCTAACAGAACCACCAACACTACTGCCAATACTTTCTTCATCTTGCATTTCCTCCTTTATGTCTGGGCCATTGTCCGGAAAAGAGCACCACACTCCTTTGCCTGACAACTCCGTATCTTAAGACAAAAGGAAAGGATTGTCAAGGATTAAAAAAACCATCTCTTTAGGTGGGCAATACTTTTCTACAAAGTATCCTTTAATTTAAAAGCAAAATAAATGCCGGATAAAACCAATATCCCGGTGAGAGCGAAAATCAAAGCATAGCTGTTGAAAAAGAAGAGGATCACTGAGGCCAGAAGCGGAGCTACGATGTAGGCCATGGGCGTGGTGTTCCGGAACAGATTGATGATCTCCACGTTCCTGAAATCAATATGCTTGAAAAAGTAAGTGTCGCGCATAATATCCACCAGGCTGGCGCCGACGCGGGTCATAAATAGGATCATCATCCAGAACCAGAAGTTGCTGGAAAATTTAAAAGCCATCGCCAGAGTGGAAACTCCCATTACCATCAGGCCCAGGATAAGAATCTCTTTTTCCCCGAATTTTTTGTCGGCCAGGTATCCGGCCGGGTAGGTCATAAAGACGAAGGTGGAGAGCATGGCCGTGAAGATAACGCCTATCTGCATCCAGGAAAGGCCCGCATGGGCGTAGAGATACAAAGGCGTGTAGATGATCATCACGCTGTAAAAGAACTGAAGGATGAAACAGATGATAAAAATCCCTTTAAGCTTCTTGTCCTGCCAGACTTTTTTAACGGTTTTAAAGAAATGGGCCTTAGGAAAATGGTTTACTTCCAGTCCGCTGAATTTGAAGACGAAACAGATCAAAATGAAAAGGACCAATAACAAACCAAGCAGGAATAAAAAGGAATAATCAAATCTAATCAAGATGAAACCGGTGATCAAAGGAGAAACAAACCAAGCCATATTAGCCATAGTCCAGTATATGCCCCGGATCCGTCCGGTCACCGCGTCTTTGGAAAAGAATTCCAAATAAATATCCAACATGATCCAAAGGAGGTTTAAAAAAACGACGTAAAGAAAAAAAGCGAATAAAACAGAAATTAAATTTTGGGCAAAGACATAAATTAAAAGGCTTAAAGACAAAGAGGCGAAGATTAGGATGCCGGTCAAAAATATCTTCAAACGGTTTATCAAAGAAGTGAAATAATTAATCGCCAGGAAAGACAATACATAGGCTATGATGAACATGAGGCCGACTATTCCTTCCGGCATAAAACGGCTCAGATATGAAGACTGGATGTAGGCGATCAGAGCATTGGACAAAGCCAAAACAAAGCTAAAGAATAAAAACCATTTCAGATAAGACTTTTTTTTCATTTAATAATCCCTCCGCCCAGAAGTTCTTCCTTGAAGTAGAAGACCACGGATTGCCCTCCCGTGATCGCTCTGGGATTTTTTTTGAATTTAACCTGATAATAATTATTCTTCTTGGAAGCTGTAACCGGGAATAATTCTCCCTGGTATCTTATCCTCGCCTGGCAAGACAAGGGAATTTTTGTTTTCTCAACCAATTAACCTCCTTGCACTCCAAACTGTCCTTAAAAAGCGCTCTCTGGCTTTTAGAAACAATGACTTGACTCTTTTTAATCCCAACCACGTACCAAGGGCCTCCTGAGAGCCCCAAACCGATTCGTTGGCCCAGAGTGTAAAGAAAAGATCATTGGTGCTCTCACAGGAGATTCCCCTACTCGTCGACAATCCTGCCATTTT
>CAYIIA010000066.1:0-4369 GCA_964363385.1 uncultured Gammaproteobacteria bacterium | reverse complement strand
TTCTTCTGGTTTGTCCAAAGACGAAATTGAGAGAATGAAAAAGGATGCGGAAGCCCATGCAGCCGAGGATCTTAAGAAAAAAGAAGTCATTGATCTGAAAAACCAGGCCGAGAGTCTGATTTTCACGACGGAAAAGACTTTAAAGGATGCCGGCGACAAAGTTAACGCAGACACCAGAAAAGAGATTATGGACAAGGTGGAAGACTTGAAAACGGCGAAGAACAGCGACGACAAGGATCTGATTAAAAAGAATTATGATACTCTGAGCGAAGCGATCCAGAAGGTCGGAGCTTCCATGTACCAGCAGGTGCCTAATCCGGAACCAGCTCAGGAACAGCCTAAAGGTCCGGTGGAAGGGGAGTACGAAGAAGTGAAGAAATAATTTTTGGGGCGGATTTTAAATCCGCCCTATTTGCATTATGCAGATAAATATCCCGCGCGCAGGCCTCTACCATCTCTATTTTCCATTCTGGGAAGCCTTTTTCCAAGCCTTGGGCGTGGACATAGTTTTGTCTCCAAAAACCGACAAAAACATCCTCATGAACGGATTAAGGGTAGCCAACAGCGAGATGTGCCTGCCCATGAAAATCATGTACGCCCATGTCCTGGCTCTCAAGGATAACGGAAATCCAATCCTCCTGCCTCAAATGGACGAAGTGAAAACAGAAGGCCAGCCGGAATTTTTCTGTCCTTTCTTCGTGGGGTTATCAGATGTAATGCAGGCGGAATTCCCGGAACTGAAAATCCTGAGGCCCAAGATGATTTTCCAAAATGGAGAGATTGTTAAAGAGCCTTGGATCGAGCTGGCTCAAGAATCGGGATTTTCCAAAGAACAAGGAGAAAGAGCCTGCAAAGAAGGCTTGGAAAAACAGAAACATTTTGTTTTTCAAATGGAAAAAGAAGAAAAGCTCCCCTTGGAAATTTTGGAAGGCCGGAAAATAAATCCGGAAACAGAAAAAAGCGTGGCGCTCATCGGGAGGCCGTACCTTTTGTATGATGAGTATTCCAGTCTGGATTTAGTCAAGAAGATAATCAACAAAGGATACAAAATCAGGACTTGGGAGACAGTGAGCGCCAAGGACAGCCAGGAAGCTTTCAAGAAGATGCCGGAGAGTTTCCATTACCACTGGCATCTGACCAACCGGGAATGCGGAGCCATTCTCCATCTTTGCCAGGATCCTTCCATTAGGGGTATAATCTATGTTACCCCGTTCAATTGCGGTCCGGATTTCCTTATTGAAGAATTCGTTTTAAGGGAAATCAGGAAAACCAAACCCGTCACCATGATTTCTTTGGACGAATCATCCGGCGAAGCCGGCTTGGACACCAGGCTAGACGCTTTTTTCGATATCATATGAAATACTCTACCATTCCGGCTCTTTATGAGCATGTCGCCATGCGGGTCATGTTCAATCGTTTCAACCAGGAGATCGCAGAACTTCCGGAAATGAATCTGGAAATGCTGAAGTGGGGGGAAGCCCATTCTCCGGAATATGCGTGCCTGCCTTTCAAGTTATTCCTGGGATTTTTCAAGGATTTTGCGGACAAGGGAGTATCAGATCTTTTCATCCATGGCAGTTTGAGCCAAAGGACCTGCCGGTACATAGACCTGTGGGAGGGCATACGGAAAATCTTAATGGATAACGGCTGCCAGGATTTCAGGATCCATTACTGGGGCGGAAGAGGGTTGCTGGGATCTTTCAGGCAACTGGGAGAAATCCTGCATTCCAAAAATCTTCCTCGGCTGGTCATCGCCGTGTTTGTCTTTGCCAAGGCTTTGGAAGCCACGGATATCTTAAACGACATTGCCAATGAGATACGGCCAAAAGAAATGGAAAGAGGATCGGCAGACAAGTGGCTGGAAAAACATCTGAAGGAGCTGGGCAAAAGCAAGAAATGGAGACAGATAGCCAGTATCGTAAAAAGAGCCAAGGAGGAAGCTGGGAAAATTGAAGTCAAAGACGTTAAAACCATCAGGATAGTCTTAGCCGGAGATCTTTTCAAAGTCCATGAGCCATTCCTTCATTTCGACACTATCCGGAAATTGAATTCCCTGGGCGCGGAAGTAAAGCAGCCCCAGAATTTTTCCATGCTTTTCATGGGTATGAACAAAATGCCTTTGTTTGGAAAATATTCCAAGGAATTCAAAAGATTGAGCAATAAATCAAAGAAGTACATGAAAACTTTGCCGGCCTCATACTTTGATCTGGGCATCGGAGAGATTATGGATGAACTGGAAAACGGCGCCGAGGGCATAGTCCATTTCCAATCCTTCGGCTGCATGCCGGACATCATGTTAAAACCCATTTTAGATAGGGTCGCCAAGGATTTCAATGTTCCCATCATCCATTTTATGAGAGACACCCACGCTTCAGACGTGGCTTACGAGACCAGATTGGAGGCTTTTATGGATTTAATTAAAAGAAAAAACATATGACAGCGTATCTAGGCATAGATGTGGGATCCGTCAGTTCTAACGCCGCCGTGGTGGATGCTTCAGGCAAGGTCTTAGCCAAAGCTTACGTCAGAACCCATGGCCAGCCCATTGAGGCCGTTAAAAAGGCTCTAAAAATGGTGAAAGGGGATTATGACATCAAGGGAGCGGGAACGACCGGAAGCGGCCGAGTCCTGGCCGGTTTCCTGGTGGGAGCAGATACAGTAAAGAACGAGATTACGGCTCATGCCGTGGCGGCCATCACTCTGGTTCCCGGAGTAAAAACTATTTTGGAAATCGGGGGGCAGGATTCCAAGATTATCGTGGTTAATGACAACGTGGTCAATGATTTTGCCATGAACACGGTCTGCGCGGCCGGCACCGGATCTTTCCTGGACCAGCAATGCGGAAGACTGGGGATTAAGATTGAAGAATTCGGCGACCTGGCCTTGAAGTCCAAGACAAAGATCAGCATTGCCGGACGTTGCACCGTCTTTGCCGAGTCGGACATGATCCATAAACAGCAATTGGGCGCGCGGAGGGAGGATATCATCCGGGGATTATGCGAAGCTTTGGTCAGGAATTATTTAAACAACGTGGCTAAAGGAAAACACATTGAAGAACCCATTGTATTCCAAGGCGGAGTCGCGGCCAACCAGGGGATTATTGCGGAAATGGAAAAGTCATTAGGCAAGAAGATAACCGTGCCGGAAAACTTCGAAGTCATGGGCGCGATCGGCGCCGCTCTGCTGGCGAAGGAGTTGAATTTGGAAAAATCAAAATTCAAGGGCTTTGAAATGGCGGACACGGATTTTGAAACCTCGGCTTTTGAATGCGAGGATTGCGCTAACAATTGCGAAGTGGTGGAATTCAAAGAAAACAAGGAGGTCATCGCCCGTTGGGGCGACCGGTGCGGAAAATGGAGCCGGAATTGAAAAAATGATCCCCGCTAGGATATTATTAAATTAAAAGATCCCGCGCAAGGCCGGTGCCTGGGCGGGATGATGGGACGGCTTAGATTCACTCGCCGATTTTAACGGCGACGAGCACTCCGACTTTGTTGTGGATGGGGTCGAACACGGTTCTGACCATGGAAGTCACTTCCCACGCTCTTCCGTTAGCCAAGATTTCGGCTTTGCGTTCAATTTCCCTAGCCATTTCCTTTCCTTCTTCTTTAAAGGCGTAGAAAAGGCAGGATTTAGCCCTTGTCGTTTTTTCTTCCTTCTTCTTTGCGGTTTTCGCTCTCATTATATTCCTCCTTGCCATGATTCATTCCAAAACTACATACTAAACCATAATCCATTAAATGTCAAATCATATGGAAAACCAAGAAGTGCAGATCAAAGACGGGTTCGCGGGCGGAGAGTACGCCAATGCCATGCAGGCGAGCCACAACAAGGAAGAATTCCTTCTAACCTTCTTCAATGTCATTCATCCCACCGGCCGGGTCTGTGGCAAGATAATCACCAGTCCGGCCCACTTAAAAAGGATGATTAATGCGTTGGCGGATAATTTAAAAAAATACGAAGAACAGTTCGGTTCCGTGGAGCCGGCGCAAAGCCCGAAGAGTGAAATCGGGTTCCAAGCATAAATATGGCCAAAGACTACTACGACATTTTAGGCGTTTCCAAGAGCGCGTCCCAAGAGGAAGTTAAAAAAGCTTTCCGCAAGTTGGCGCATGAGCATCATCCGGATAAGACCAGTGGCAATGCGGACAAATTCAAGGAAATAAACGAAGCCTACCAGACCCTCAATGATCCGGGAAAAAGGAAGCAGTATGACCAGTTCGGCTCTGCTTCCGGAGGCGGTTTTAATTCCCAGGGCAATCCTTTCCAGGGGTTCAACCAAGGAAACGTTAATTTCGATTTTTCCAATATGGGCGACATGGGAGATCTGGGAGATATCTTCGGTTCTTTTTTTGGCGGGCGGAACAAG
>CAYIIA010000065.1:0-4398 GCA_964363385.1 uncultured Gammaproteobacteria bacterium | reverse complement strand
TTCAATGTCTAGGATAATCTTGTCATAATCCACTTTCTTGCCCAAACGAGCCGCTTCTACGCTTAACCCCACATTCTGGACTGGTGTAAAGATGGAATCCACTAAAATCACCCCGATTTCCTGCTTGCCCTCTTCTCTTTCTTCCACTGTAACGTATCCCACGCCTTTAGCAACCGTGAGTTCCATTTCCAGTTTTCCTTCCGGACTGTTTAAATATGCAATATGGCAATCTTTATTGATAATCTCCGCATCTGAAGTAGCTTCAATATCTGCGCCTGTCACTTCTTTTTCACCCTGGGCTTTGAGAGTCAGAACTACGGGTTCATCGCTATACACTTTCACGCGAAGCTTTTTCAAGTTCAAAGTCATATCCACGATGTCTTCAGTCACATTCTCCAAGGTGCTGAACTCATGCTGGACGCCTTTAATCTTAACGCCAGTCACGGCTCCGCCCGGCAACGATGAAAGCAACGCTCTTCTTAAGGCATTGCCCAAAGTCAAACCATACCCAGGATAGCAGGGCTCAATAGTGATCTTGGCTTTTTTGCCTTTGACGGTTTCGTCAATCTCGAACTTCTTAGGCAAAGGAATGTGTTTCATATGCGTTTGTCCTCCTTAAAGTTTTTAAATTATCTTAAATTATTTGGAATAGAACTCAATGATAGTCTGCCAATCAATGCCAGTGTCCAGATCGCCTAATTTAGGCAAGCTAGTCACTTTACCGGCTAAACCGCTTAAGGAAAGCCAGGGCGCGGTTTCTTTTTTATTCTTCAAGGTTTCTTCCAAGCCTTCAAAGACCTTTTTATTCGCCTTGTTGTCTTTTATCTTAATCTCATCCCCGGTCTTAACGCCGAAAGAAGGAATGTTCACTTTTTTGCCATTGACTGTAAAATGTCCATGGTTGACTAGTTGCCTGGCCTTGATTCTGGAAGAAGCCAAGCCTAAGCGGTAAACCGTATTATCCAATCTGCTTTCTAAGAAACGGAAAAGCCACTCGCTGGTATTGCCGGTCTTCTGGAAAGATTTGGTAAAATAGTTGCGGAACTGCTTTTCTCTCAGTCCATACATCCTTTTAGCCTTCTGTTTTTCTTTCAACTGCTGGCCGTAGTTGGTTAATTTAGGCGCGCGTTTGTTGCCATGGACGCCGGGAGGAAAATTCCTTTTAACCAAAGGACACTTAGCGGAAAAGCACTTTTCCCCTTTAAGGAAAAGCTTCTCGCCGGCCCGACGGCATTTTTTACATTGTGGCAAAGGTAATGGCATATTATATTCTTCTTGGTTTCTTAGGCCTGCAACCGTTGTGCGGAATGGGAGTAACGTCCTTGATGTTTGAGACAATAATACTGTTGGCATTCAAGGCCCTGATAGCCGCTTCCCGGCCTCCGCCGACGCCTTTGACAAAAACCGCCACTTCTTTTAAGCCGTACTTCTTGGCTTTTTCACAAGCATCTTTGACAATGACTGAAGATGCGTAAGGAGTCGCTTTCTTAGGACCCTTGAAGCCGCATTGTCCGGCTGAAGACCAGGACAAAACATTCCCGTTTTGGTCCGTCAAAGTGACTAGAGTGTTGTTGTAGGTAGATTTGATGTATGCCCGGCCTGAAGAAACCTGTCTGGCAACGCCTTTGGTTTTTTTCTTGCGGATAACTTTCTTTTTTTCTTCAACTGGAGCTTCAGTCTTTACCGCTTCGGGTTGGATTGTGTTTTCTTCTGGCATAATTTAGGTTTTTTGCGCAGCATCTTTACGTCCCGAACCCATGGTCTTTCTGACATTGCCCCTGATGGTCCTGGTGTTAGTCTTGGTCCTCTGGCCTCGCACCGGCAGATTCCGGCTGTGGCGCACGCCGCGATAGCATTTGATATCTTTCAACCTTTTAATATTCCCAATAACTTCTCTTTTTAATTCGCCCTCTACTCTGAAACTTTTTTCAATCAAAACTCTTAAGGCATTAGCTTGTTCTTCGGTTAAATCCTTGATTCTAATGTTAGAGTCTATCTTGGTCTGGGCTAAAATCTTTTTTGACAAAGTCCGGCCGATGCCGTAGATGTACGTCAAGCCGATTTCCACTCTTTTTTCGTTTGGCAGGTTTGCGCCTGCGATTCTGATTGCCATATTAACCTTGTCTTTGT
This sequence comes from uncultured Gammaproteobacteria bacterium, assembly GCA_964363385.1. Taxonomy (GTDB): domain Bacteria; phylum Patescibacteriota; class Patescibacteriia; order 2-01-FULL-39-33; family 2-01-FULL-39-33; genus CAYIIA01. Next base: position 2,268 of record CAYIIA010000065.1, on the reverse strand, counting down.
TTATGCTTCGGATTCTTGCAGATGACAACGAGCCGCTTTTTCCGGCGGATCACTTGGCAATCTTTGCAGATTTTTTTGACCGAAGATCTTACTTTCATAATTAGTAACGGTATGTTATGCGTCCCTTAGTCAGGTCGTACGGGGTAATCTGGACTTTGACTCTGTCTCCAGGCAGGATGCGGATGTTGAACATCCTCATTTTGCCTGAAAGATGAGCTAAAATCTCATGGCCGCTTTCCATTTTGACTTTGAAAGTAGCGGCTGGCAGAAGTTCTATGACTTCGCCGTCTGCCTCGATGAAATCCTTTGAATCCGAGACGTGTGTTTGCTCTTTGGGCATTAAATTTTCATTAACTTTTCTCCCTGTGGGGATAAATAAAACTCCTGGCTGCTGGGATCATCCCTTAACAGATCCAGAAATTCATCTTAATTAAGGCAAATATTGCCTGTTTTTGAACCAATGTTATTATATCAGATTGGTTTTATTTGTCAATAATCTATTCAATTAATCCAATTTTATCCCAAAAAATAAGGTCTGTCAACTAATTTAAGGGAAATTAAAGAGCCGGTCCAGGAAACCTCGGTAGGTTCCTGAAACCGGCTTTTTCGAGCGTCGGGCGAGCTATGTGGTGGCAGGTTACTCCAAGATGGCCTCTCTTTCCACTTCTTCAACAGCCTGGTCGACGGCCTGTCCGATCTTCGTCTCGAACTTCTTCGCGGCAATGGCCCGGAGAACGTTCTTCACTTGCGAGAACGTCTTGTACGGACCTTGTTGACCTTGGACCGAGATCTCGTGGATCAAGACCAGAGCCTTGTTCCGGGTAACCTTCTCCTCATCGGAAAAAGGCGTTTCAACGAGAAAATACGAAGCCAGAAACGGGCTTTCTCCTTTCTTCTCGCTTCTGACAATCGCTCCTCCAGACTCTGTAAATCCCAACAAACGCAACATATCTCTCCTCCTTAATTCGCTTCTGGCCTTGGGTCTTAGGCCCTCTCCAACGGTTTCGTCCTGAGCTCGCCGATCCTGTCGACGAGATCTAACACTGCGCAACATAATGCCACAGCTATTACAAGGACGCCAATGACGCCCTTCCCTAGCCATGACATCTCCTTCCATTCTGCGCCAAGAAATAAATTCATTTCCGTTTCTCCTTTTTTGGCCTTTTTACAGCCTTTTCCTCTATCTCCACCAATATCCACAGTATACCATACTTGCTAAAATCTGTCAAGAGTAAGAAAAAGGCCTGTTTTTAGCGCAAAACAGGACCTTTTAAGATTATCTTCCTACCAACTTCCCTCCCTACGTATCTGACGCTTATCCCGCTCTTTTTCACGATTTCGAGGCCGTTGGTCGGGTATACTCCCTCCAGAACCACCAGGGTTTCCAATCCAAGGCCGGAAATCAAAATGGCGCAGATCAGGCAAGGCTCGGCTGTCACATACATGATTGCGCCCTCTGTTGGAGTTCCCACTCCGGATCTGAGCATCTTCTGCACCGCCATCTGTTCTGCATGAACCGCGCGGCAGATCTCAATCTGAGTTCCGGAAGGAATTTTTTTCTCATCGCGCAGACATCCAACCTCGGAACAAAGCGGCTGGCCTTCTGCCATAGCGTTGTAACCAAAGGAGACAATATTAGCGTCCTTGACAATAACACATCCGAATTTCCGCGTCTGGCCGATAAGGCGTCCGCTATCATCGCGGAGATACTCTCCGCCTTCGCCTTTTCGGCATCCTCGGGCGCAGTTGGAAAGATCTGATGCGCCTATGGCCATATTCATATAGAAACGGTCCCATTGCCTGACTTCGCGATCATAATCTTCCGTACCCTCCAGAATTATGTTCGTGCCGGTTGAACCGAACCCGCCGATTCCTCTGCGGGTAGGAGGCAGCTCATCCACTTCTTCAAATGTTGGGATTCTCACCTCGGAGAAAACCAGTTGCGCGATCCGGTCCCCTTTGTTGATGGTATACATCTTGTTCCCGCGGTTATACAGGAGTACGCCGATATTGCCTCGGAAATCCGGATCAACCGTACCCGGGCTATTGCCCAAATCGATGCCATACTTGCTGGATAATCCGCTTCGGGGACGGACCTGGCATTCTATGGGCCAAGGCGTGGCGAATTGAATGCCTATCCCAAATAATGCCCTCTCTCCCGGCTCAAGGACAAAAGGCAACTCACTTATACATTCCTTAGATGTCGGGTCTAGGACATTTAACCACTTTGGACTGAAGTCCAAAGAATATTATTTAGAATGAATTCTT
>CAYIIA010000064.1:0-4537 GCA_964363385.1 uncultured Gammaproteobacteria bacterium | reverse complement strand
CTTTTAATTTCAACTTGCTCTTTATTATCCTGGCCGTCGTAATCTCCAATCTGGTCAATCTCATCATCCTCTGGCTGGGAACAAAAAAATTCTATTGCCTCCGTTTCCGTTTCGACTGGCCGATTTGGAAAACCATCTGGTCCACCACCTGGCCCATAGCGCTAAGCGTCGCCATCACCCTGATCTATTTCCGCGCTGACACCTTGATAATGTCGTTTTTCAGATCGCCCGAAGAAGTGGGGCTCTACGGCGCGGCTTACCGCGTCTTGGAAACCATGATCCAGTTCCCGTATCTCATCATGGGCTCCATCCTGCCTCTGCTTGCCAAACATTTCATCAGCGACAGGAAGATGCTTAACATTACCTTCCAAAAGACTTTCAACTTCCTTCTAATCTTTACGGTGCCCCTGGCTATTGCCACCTTCATCCTGGGAGAGAAAATCATGGTTTTCTTAGCCGGGGATGAGTTTATTGTCGCCGGACAAATCCTGAGGCTTTTGATCATTGCCACTATTGCCATCTATTTCAAAGCGTTATTCGGCTATACCATCGCCGCTGCCAACCTGCAGAAGAAAATGATTAAATTCTATTTGATCGATTCTATTATTACTCTAACCCTCTACTTCATCTTTATTCCTTTCTATGGCTTCTGGGCCGCGGCTATCCTGACCATCTTCTCTGAAATCTTTATCCTTATTTTCGCCTATTATCTAATTAGAAAGAATCTGGATTTAAAGCCGAAGTTCGCTTTGCTAAAACCGGTATTAATTGCTACCCTGGTTATGGCCGGGGCCATTGCCTTTTCCTACCAGCAGAATATTATAATCATTGCTGTGTTCGGCTTCCTGGTGTATCTCTCCGTCCTCTTCCTGCTTCTGGGCGCCTCCTGGAAAAAAGTCCTGCCTAATTTGGAAAAATATGTTTAATGTTTTTATCCTGATCTTCTGCCTCCTTTTCGCCTTCATCTCTTGGAAACGCCTTCCTTGGGCCGTGTATCTGATCTGTGCCTCCCTGCCCGCATTCCTTATACGCTCCGAGATGCTTGGAATCCCTTTCACGATTTTGGAGTTAATGATCTTGATTTCGTTTTTAATTTTTTTGATTAAAAAATTAAACTTCAAGAAATTAAGACAAAATCCCTTCTTGGTTCCGGCTCTGCTTTTCCTTTTCTTCGCCACGATCTCTATGATTGTTTCTCCCAGCCTAAGAGGGGCGGCCGGAATCTGGAAAGCCTACTTCCTGGAACCGATCCTTTTCTTCTTTGTCTTCACTTCGATTTTAAAGAAAGAGAATCTGAAAAACATCCTCTGGGCCCTGGGAATTTCCGCCCTGTATCTTTCTCTAATCGCTATTATCCAAAACTTCTTCCCCGCCCTTCCCTTCGCTTACATTTCCAAAGCCTTCTTGCGTTCTGACGGCACCGTGGACCGGGTAGTTTCCATTTTAAACTATCCCAATGCTCTGGGACTGTATCTAGGGCCTATCATCATCCTTTTCACCGGCTTTCTTCTTCAGAAAGGAAAAAGGATTCCCCAAATTCTAAAGATAGCGATAATTGCTTTAAGCTTCCTTGTTATTGCCTTAGCCCAGTCTGAAGCCGCCATTCTCTCAATCCTCATTGTCTGGATTTTAATGATCCTTTACTTCAAAAAAACCAGATTATTAGGCTTTGGTCTGATTATCCTGACTATTCTGCTTCTAGCCTTTTCTCCGGGCATAAGCGGCTTTGCCTTTGAAAAAGTGTTCCTCCAGGATTACTCCGGCATGGTCAGAAGATTAATCTGGTCTGAATCCTCGCAGATGATTCAGGATCATTGGTTCTTAGGCGCCGGACTGGACGGCTACCAGACAATGATTAAACCCTACCATCTGCCCACCTTTGAGATCTATCTGTACCCGCATAACATCATCCTAAACTTCTGGAGCGAACTTGGAGCTTTAGGTCTTTTTTCCTTCATTTTTTTAATCGTCTGTTTCTTTAAACTCTTGACTTTGGAGAAAAAAGTGGATATATTTAGCTTTGTTTTAGCAATGGCCATGGTCCAAATACTGATCCACGGATTAGTGGATGCGCCGTATTTCAAGAACGATCTATCTGTATTGTTTTGGATAATTTTAGGTCTAGCCGCCGTCTGGAGAGATGGCCGAGTGGTTGAAGGCGCGACTCTCGAAAAGTCGTAAGGCAGCGATGTCTTCCAGGGTTCGAATCCCTGTCTCTCCGCCAAGCAAATTTCCCAAGCCGGCTTTCCCAGCCGGTCTTTTGTTTTTCTTTTCCAAAGGAATATTGTATAATGCATTCAAAGACACTTAACTCCTCCCATGCGCAAAAAATCCTTCTACCTCCTAAGCTTGGCTCTTTTAGGCGTTTTTTTAATCACCTCGGGCATCGGCTGTAAAACCCCGAATACCGCCACTCAGAAAAAGATGGAGCCGATTGAACTTAACTATTGGCGCGTCTATGATGAAGGAGATTCTTTTGATGAAATCGTGGCTGAATACCAGAAATTTCATCCGAATATCAAGATAAATTACAGGAAGTTCAGATACGAAGAGTATGAGAAAAAGCTTTTAAACGCCTGGGCTGAGGACCGGGGACCGGATATCTTTTCCATTCCGGAAAGCTGGATCAGGGGATACCAAACAAAGATCGCTCCTATGCCAGCAACCATTACCATGGCTTTCCAGGAAAACCGGAAGGTTTTTGGCATCAAGAATGAGGTTGTTAATATCCTTAAAACCGCCAGTGCGCCATCATTAAGGCAAATCAAAGAGAACTTTGCCGACGCTGTCTACCAAAACGTAGTTATTGAAAACCAGGTGTACGGCCTGCCTCTAAGCTTGGAGACTTTGATCCTTTTCTACAACAAAGAGATCCTTAATCAGGCCGGAATTTCCCAATTGCCGTCTACTTGGACAGAATTCCAGGAATCCGTGGTAAAGACTGTCCGTTATGACTCTGAAGGCAAGATCTCCAGAGCCGGGGCCGCTATAGGGACAGGAGCCAATGTCAACCGCGCCTTCGACATTCTCTCTGTTCTGATCATGCAAAATGGAGCGACAATGACCAATGCTAATGGCCAAGCTATATTTTTTACCAGCAAAGACAAAACCTACAACCCGGGCATTGAAGCCGTCAAATTCTACACGGATTTCGCTTCACCGGCCAAGAATGTCTATACCTGGAACAGCCAGATGGTCAATTCCCTGGATTCTTTCATTGCCGGAAAATCCGCTTTCATGTTCGGCTATAACTATTATCTTCCAAACATCCGGTCCGGAGCGCCTCAACTTAAATTCGGCATGGCGCCCATTCCCCAGGTCAATCCCGGAGCGCCTGTTAACTACGCTTCCTACTGGGTGGAAACAGTTTCAAAAAAATCCAAACATTCCGAAGAAGCTTGGGATTTTGTCATCTTTGCGACGACTAAATCCGACATGGCCAAGAAATTTTTGGACAAAACCAAAAGGCCGACGGCCCTCAAGGCGTTAATCAACTCCCAACTGGAAGACGAGGATCTCCATGCCGCTGTCACCCAGATCCTGACCGGCGCCAATTGGTACCGAGGCCAGAACGTCTTAGCCGCGGAAGAAGCCGTGATTCAGATGATCGACCAAGTGCTTGCCGCCGCGACGGAAAAAGAAATAACCAAGATTCTGGGCAACGCCATTAAGAAGATCAACCAAACTTTATGAAAAAAATATTCATTCTTGCGGCGGCGGGATTGCTTTCAGCCAACTTCGCCTCTGCCCAGGCAGTGGAGCTTATTCCTAAAGTTTGCACCACTGGCGATGCCAGCGGATGCAGGCTCTGCGAACTTATCCAAGTCCTAATCAATGCTTCGGACATCATTATGGGTCTTTCCGGAACCTTTGCTCTTTTAATGTTCATTGTCGGCGGGATATTCATGATTACTGCTTACGGCCGGACAGACTTCATTGAAAAAGGAAAAAAGACTCTTTCTGCTGCTGTGGTCGGCATAGGCATAGTCTTTTTGGCTTGGGTCCTGGTTAATTTCACCATTGAAGCCTTGTTAGGCGGAAACAAAGGAACGTTTACTAGGATGACAGGAGGTCGCGAATGGAACCAAACCGGGGCCTGCGCCGACCAGATACAACCCGGGGCCGGAGAAGCCAAAAACAAAACACAATAATATAGTGGATAATCCATTTTGTTTTTTAAAATATATAGGATATAATGAAAACAGCTAAAAAATAATATCCTTTCGTGTTTATTCAAGATATAGACGCGATTAATGAAAGGGGGTGAAATAATGAAAAAATTAACTAAATTGTTCGCGATCGTGGCTATGACCATGAGTTTGGCGATGACGGCTTTGCCGATGGTGGCTTTGGCGCAGGTTATAGATACTGATCCTGGGGAATTTCCAACAGGGTTTACCGCAACGGATGTTGGTCTTGGCGATAACGACTTACTCACAACGGTTAACAACATCATCAAAGTATTGCTCGGCCTCTTGGGCATCTTAGCGGTCCTTCTCATCCTCTGGGGCGGTTTCATCTGGATGACAGCGGCAGG
>CAYIIA010000063.1:0-4544 GCA_964363385.1 uncultured Gammaproteobacteria bacterium | reverse complement strand
GTTTTCAGGGATAATGTACCCATTGAAAATGGCAAGCACGAGAAGTACCCCATTACTATCGGGGAGAATCGGTTCATTCCCGGGTTTGAGGAAAAGTTAGTCGGTTTGAAAACCGGGGAAATCAAGGAGTTCGATCTTAAATTTCCGGATGAATATTACCAGAAAAACCTGGCTGGAAAACCGGCTCAGTTCCGAGCGAAGTGTTTGGGAGTCTACGAAATAATTTTGCCGGAAGTCAATGATGATTTTGCCAAGAATATTTCCGGCAATTATTTCCAAGACGCGGTTTCTTTAAAACAGAACATCCGGATGAATTTGGAACAGGAAGAAAAGAACAAGGAAGAACAAAGAGTGGAAGTGGAAATGTTAGACAAGCTGATTGAAATTTCCGAATTTGAAGAGTTGCCGGAAGAATTGGTAGAGCATGAAGCTCACCGCATAGTCCATGAGTTGGAAGACAACCTGGCTAAGCAGGGATTCAAGTTTGAAGATTATCTTTCTAGCATTAAGAAGACTCACGACGATCTGGAAAAAGAGTTCCACGGTCCAGCCGAGAAAAGAGTCAAAACTTCCGTTCTTTGCCGTGAGATATTTGCGGAACAGAAATTAGCGGTAACGGAAGACGAAATAATGAAGGAGATCGGGGAGATGCTGAAAAATTATCCGGATAATCCAGAGGCGGCTAAACAGCTGGAAACGGAGACTTACAAGGATTATTTAAGGAATGTCTTGGGGAATAGGAAAGTGATGGATTATTTGAAGGGGATAATAATAAAGTGATTTAAGGGAGTGCCTAGGAGGCACTCTTTTTTAGTCTAAAGGAACTTTAAAAAGCAGATTTGACTTCGTTCTTCTGAAAATGGGAAAATTAGGATAAGATTATAATTTTTTATTCCAATGCCCCATATTTTTTTAGATGAGAGCGGCAATTTAAATAACGGATCAGATAATAAATATTTTGTGATTGGTTCTTTTGCCGTAGATAACCCCAAACATACGAAAAAAGCGTTTATAAAATGGCTGAGATCAAAAATGCCGGAGAAACTGAAATGGCAGAATGAAGTGAAATTTTGCGATAACGGCTTAAAGCCGGAGTTAAAGATGAAAACCCTGGAATTTATTTCCCGCCTGGATATAAAAATCAATTTTTTGCGTCTTTTAAAGAGCAGTATTCCTTTCAGCTATTGGAAAAAAGACGGCTTGCAGAGCGGTTTGTTATATACTGATTTAGTCGGCGAGGCGTTGGAGATGTATCTGCCCATAACTGACTCCAGGCTCATAGCCTCTTGTGATAAAAGGAGTCTTCGAGGCATAAAGAATCCTAGGTTTAAGGAGATACTGACAACGCGTTTCTTGTCTAAGCTGCCAGCCAATGCATTCATTAAGGTTGAGATGATAGATTCAAAAGTTAATGAAAATATCCAGATTGCCGATTGGATTGTCGGGGCCTTGGCTTGCTATTTTGAACAAAAGGAAAATGGAGAAAAATATTTTGAAATTCTAAAGAATACTATATTGGATTTGGAAGGCAAGACAATGTTTGGATAAAACAAAAAATCCAACCGAAATTGGATTTTTTGTTGAAGCAGCGTCTTAGGGGACGTTTTTCCCCGGTTTAGACCCCGAGGCACTCGGGGGAACACCAGGGCGTTCCGTAAGCTATTATTGCATGCTTCACTTATAATATACGCCCTATAGCTTACGATGTCAAGAGTAACTTCCTGATTATTTTTAGTTAAAGTTTATTTGACTTTTTACCATAAAAATGAGAAAATTAAGGAAAAGATATATGAAAACCTCATCACAATTTTATCAAGAGCTGGGAGTGAAAGCTTTAGCGACTAGAAAATTAGAAAAGCATACCAGAATTTAAAATTGGCGATATGAGGGATCTGCCGTATAAGAGCGACTCTTTTGATGCCATTGTTTGCATGTGGTCCGCCTTTAGTGAATTGGCAAGAGTAAATGACCAGATGAAGGCCATCAAGGAAATGATAAGGGTTTTAAAAAAAGGCGGCTTTGCCTTTTTGGAAATGCCCGAGTCCGAAAAGAATGGAAAAAAAGTAACTACCCATGCTATTAATGGAGTGAAGGCCATGCCTATGTTTAATCAGACTAAAGTCAGCTTAGAAAAAATATTGGATAAATTAAAACCCGATCACCGTAAAGTATTCATGGATGATTTCGGAGGCAGAAAAAGGCTTTTAGCTTTGTTTTATAAATAACCTTTATGAAAATCCTCGTTGTCGGAGGCGCCGGCTACATCGGCTCCCACGTTGCCAAGCAGTTAAGAGATCACGGCCGCCAAGTCGTTATTTTTGACAACCTTTCCTCCAGCAAGAGAGAGAATGTTTTGGTCGGAGAAGACTTCATCTTCGGGGATGTCAGAAATTTTGAAGAAATAAGCCAAGCCATGAAAGGCGCGGATGCGGTCATTTATTTAGCGGCTCTAAAAGCCGCTGGAGAATCCATGATCCAGCCGGAAGGATACGCCATAAACAACATCTCCGGCGCCATAAACCTTTTAAACGCCATGTGCCTGAATAATGTGAAGAAAATCATTTTTTCTTCCACGGCCGCGGTGTATGGCGAGCCGAAGTATCTGCCTGTTGATGAAAAACATCCATTGGAACCTCTGAATTTCTACGGTTTCACCAAACTGGAGATTGAAAGGATTTTAAAATGGTATGGTCAGCTGAAAGGAATCAAGTTTGCGGCTCTAAGATATTTCAATGCCGTAGGATATGACGCCACAGGCGAAGTGAGAAGTCTGGAAAACAATCCTCAGAATCTCTTGCCCATAGTCATGGAGGTTTTAACCGGCCAAAGAAAGGAACTCACAGTCTTCGGCCATGACTATGATACTCCTGACGGCACTTGCGTAAGGGATTACATCCATGTAGAGGATTTGGCCGACGCCCATTTAAAAGCTCTGGATCATTTGGAAAATAGTTTTACGGTCAATCTCGGCACTAAATTCGGATTAAGCGTTTTAGAGATAATCGAAGCGGTTAAAAGAATTTCCGGAAAAGATTTTCCGGTTAAAATGGGACAAAGGCGTCCGGGAGATCCGCCCTGTCTTTTGGCAGATTCCTCTTTAGCTTTTGAACTTCTGGGCTGGCAGGCAAAGCACAGCAGTTTGGAAAATATTGTTAAAACCACCTTAAAAGCATATGGTTTCGAAAATTAGAATCGGCGCTCATGTCTCTGTCGCCGGGGACGTATCCCAAGCGCCTTTAAGAGCCAAGGAAATCGGGTGCGAATGCTTCCAATTTTTTTCTCGTCCGCCCCAGGGAGGCAAAGGAAAAGAAATTGATGCAAAAACCATCAAGGAATTTAAAAAGAATTCCAAAGGCTTGGAAGCATATATCCATTCCCCATATTACATCAATCTGGCTTCGGCAAAAAACAACATATATTACGGTTCCATCAAAGTGTTAAAAGACGAATTGGAAAGAGGGAATCTTTTAGGCGTCAGGTATATGATGGCCCACTTAGGCAGCGCTAAGGATTTGGGCAGGAGTAAAGGATTAAAGAAAGCCATTGATGGCCTGGTTCAAATACTAAAAGACTATCAAGGAAAGACGGAATTCTTAATTGAAATGTCAGCTGGCGCCGGAGAGATCATTGGTGGCACCTTTGAAGAGATTAAAAAGATTGTGGAAAGTTCAAAACTGAAAAAATACGATCTAGGCATCTGTTTTGACACGGCCCACGCTTTTGCTTCCGGGTATGATTTAAGGGATGAAAAAGCGGTAAAACAAACTTTTTCCAAACTAAATAAAGTTTTAGGGATTAAAAGACTGAAACTAATCCACGCCAACGACTCTCTGGCGGATTTAGGTTCTCACAAAGACCAGCACGCGCATATTGGCGAAGGGGAAATAGGTTTGAAAGGATTCAAGGCCATCGTTCAATTCGCTAAAAAACAAAAACTAAGTTTAGTTTTGGAAACTCCGGATCATGACAAGAGAATTAAGGACATTTCCATCTTAAAGAAAATGAAATGAAGATCGCCATCATCTCAGATACCCATGACAACATCCCCAATGTGGAGAAATTTTTGTTTTGGGCGGAAAAGAACGGAATTAAGGAGATCATTCATTGCGGAGACATTGCATCCCCTGAAACAGTGGAGCTTTTAATTAAACTTCCTTTGCATCTAGTCTTTGGCAACATGGACAAGAGTTACCGGGAAATAATTTCCCAGATGGTCCGCCCTAATCTGACGATTTACGGCGATGAGGGAAAAATGAAGATTACAGTGGGAAAGAAATTAACTAGAACCGCTAAAATCGTTTTTTGCCATTTGCCGGAAAGAGCTAGAGAGTTGGCCCAGAGCGGAAAATACAATTTAGTATTTTATGGCCACACTCATAAGCCTTGGATGGAAGATTTAGACGATTGCCAACTGATCAATCCCGGAACTTTGGGCGGGGTTTTCAACAAAGCGACGTTCGCTGTTTATGACACGGAAGAAAATAAGTTGGATTTAAAAATTTTGGAACAGCTATGAAAATACTGATCGAGGCTCATCCCAACTC
>CAYIIA010000062.1:0-4846 GCA_964363385.1 uncultured Gammaproteobacteria bacterium | reverse complement strand
TTTGATGATTGACATGCATCAGCCGATCGCCAGCCTGCCGCGCGAAATACCGTTTTTCTGGAAATGGCTGGACTTTCCCGCTTTCGAGTGGTTGGCGTACAACCGCCACACTATGCCAGTGGTGCTTAACCGCCTCTGGGGCTGGAAAGATCCCACTCTAGACTTTTACGCCTTGCCATTGGCCACTTGGCAGGACGAAACTGGTGTTTGGTGGGGTTTTGAAACCGTCAGTTTTGAAACTGAAACCCAGCGTTGGTGGCTCGGCTTGCCGTTCATGCCAGTCGCCAAAATCGTGGTCAAGAAGGCGGAGATCGACCAGATCGAAGCAGAAAAGCGTCAGGGAGTGCTGGCCCTCATCGAAGAAGCGTAATAACTGCTTGGCGGATCCAGGCATTAGTCGAGATCTAACCGCGGGGTTAGGTCTCTTTTTTGTTTCCTTGAAAAATGTTAAAATACAGTCAGAGACATTAATCATTAAAGCAATGAATTTTTTTGCCGTTTCTGGTTTACTAATCGGCATTGCTGGAATATTCGAGGCTCTGCTGGTGTTTTTGAAAGGACGCAACAAGACCCATTATCTTTGGGGGCTTTTCTGCCTTTCTTTTATCGTTTGGGGATTCGGCGGCTATAAAGTGGCGATAATCGCCAATCCGCAGGAGGCGATCTTGTGGTGGCGGCTGACTTATGTCGGGGTAATATTCATTCCGATTTTTTTAATCCATTTCACTCTTGAGTTTTTAAGCATTAAGCGCAGGTTCTTGCTGTGTGCCATTTATTTCCTAGGGGTCCTGTTTTTATTGGCTGATTTATTTACGGATCTATTCATTAATAATGTCCGCTGGGTTTTCAACCAGTTCTTTTACCTCTCTCCGCCGACTTGGCTGTATGATTGTTTCGTTATTTTCTTTTTTATCCTGGTACTCTCCAGCGTCTTTAAATTAGGGCAGGCGTATATCACGGCCAAGGGGGTTAATAGGACACAGTTGAAATACATCATCATCTCGTTGATTGTCGGTTTCGGTGGCGGCGCATTTTCTTTCTTGCCCGTATATCATATTGATTTTTATCCGTACCTTAATTTATCAATTTCAATCGGCACGATTCTTGTTGCTTACGCAATCTTTAAATACCGCTTCATGGATCTGCGGGTCCTGGCTCGCAAAATATTCATCTATTTCTGGCTGGCGGCCTTTACCTACGGGATTTTTTACGGCATCGTCTGGTCGTATCAGGAGTTTTTCGGCGGTGTTTTTAATTCCAAAAGTTATTTGGCTGGAGTTTTCATCGCCCCGATCTTCATCGCTCTGGTCTTTTTTCTGATCAAGGGCATAGAAAAGATCGCCAACCGCTATTTCTTTTCAGATCTCTATAATTACCAGGAGACCATCAATAAATTATCGGATGAACTGACATATTACACGGATGTAAGCAAGATAACGGATGCTATTGTGGGCACGATCAAAAAAACCATGCAACTTGATCGGGCAGGCGTGTTGCTTATCAATGAAAAGATCAAGCCGGCCCGTTATGAAATAACCAAAATCATCGGCTTTGACAAGCAGAACAGTATCTCTCTAGCCCAAGGCAGTGTCTTGGCCGGTTATCTGGAAAAAAGCCGTCGGCCTTTGGTCAAGGAGGAGTTAAGCCTGCTGATCAAAGACACAAGGCAGAAAAAGAACAAGAATGATTTCCAGAAGATTTACGATTATCTGGAACACATCGAGGCATCGCTGTGCCTGCCTCTGATCAGCGGCAAGAAGCTGATCGGCCTGGTCGTCCTGGGATCAAAGTTCTCAGGCGATGCTTACACCGCCGAGGATCTGAACCTGCTTTCCACTCTGGCCAATCAGGCAGGCATCGCCATTTCCAACGCCCGGTTTTATAAAGAGATCCATGACTTCAATCAGACGCTGAAACAAAAGGTGGACGAACAGACTAAGGAAATCAAGGAGAAGAGCAAGTATCTGGAAGAACTGCTCAATATGAAGACGGATTTTCTAAGAGTGGTCAACCATCAGCTCAATACCCCGATGTCCATTATGAACGGCGCTTTCTCCATGATGGGAGAAAAGATATATGATACTAAAAAGGGATTGTATGTGCTCAAGGCCGCTTTTGAAAGGACTAACCAGACTATCTCGGATTTCTGGGACGCTTATGAACTGGAAGGCGAGAAGATGAAGATGGCGCCAGCCAAGACGAACTTAAAGGAAATTGTTGAGAAATTAGTGGAGGAAAAGCAGAAACTTCAGTTGGCTCAGGAAAGGAAATTGAAAATAGAGATCAAACAGCCGGAATTTGACATCCCGACTGTCTGGTGCGATCCCAAAAAGATCGCCCATGTGGTTTCAAACCTGCTGGACAATGCGGTTTTTTACACGGAAAAGGGTGGAGTAACGGTTTCTTTTGATGCCATCGCCAGACAACTTAAGGTTAATGTGAAAGACACTGGCGTCGGCATCTCTGCCGAAGACAAGAAAAAACTGTTCCAGAAATTCTCCCGCGGTCAGGGAGCGACTAATCTCCATCCTGACGGTTCAGGCCTCGGCCTTTACATCGCTAAGAAGATTGTGGAGGGCAATGACGGCGAATTAAGTTATGACAGTGCGGGGATAGGCCAGGGGGCAACTTTCAGTTTCTCTCTGCCGATTTACCAGAGCCAGGATAAGACAGTAAAAGGATTGAAATCCAGCGTTGAGGACGATGCCGGCCAAAGAAAAAGAATTGAAATATTTAACACTAATATTTGATCATTATGAAAAACACCACCGGAGTCATGAAATCAGGCAAAGGCAGGATTCTGTTCGTGGAAGACGAAAAGATGCTTTTAGATATGTACCAGGATTATTTCGAGAGGAAGGGTTATGACTTCATTACCTCTGGAGACATTAAAGAATCTCTGCTTTTAACCGAGTTTGAACAGCCCGATGCGGTCTTGTTGGATATCATCATTCCAAAGCTGGAAAACGGCTCTATTAATCTGATCGCCGAGCAGGGCTATGATTACCTGGCGGCCGTGAAAAAGAATCCGAAGACCAAGGATGTTCCCATTATCGTCTTCACTAATTTGAATACGGACAAGGATCGGCAGAAATGCCGTCGGATGGGAGCCGCCGCTTACATTTTTAAAAGAGAAGTCTCGCCGAGCGAAGTCATGGAAACTGTGGCGGAGATAATCAAGCAGAGCCGGGCCAAGAAGCCGGTTAAGAAGAAATGAGACACTCAAATTCCTTTTATAGTGTCTCATTTGTCTCATTTCGGTTTCTGAGACCCCGACCGGTACGCATTATTTTGTCCTAAATAGATCTCTCAAAAACCCCTTGAAAGCCTTGATCCGGTGGTACTGAACCGGAGTAGGGAGCCATAATTAATATATTTAAACCCTAACTATGCAAAAAATGGCCACGCGAATTTTTATCTATTCATCGATTGCTTTTGGCATTATTGGTATTTTGGTTGTCTTAACAGGTTCTGGTCCTGATAAGATGGATTCGTTCCTGAGCGAAATGTTAATAAGATTGTTATTTATCACTGTTTTCATCATCTTGCCTTCATTTGCTTTGAGTATTGCCAGCAAGTATCTAAAAAAATAAATTCTTGATTTCGCGATGCTAAACCGCAATTTTGAGGCAGAATTTCGTGTTTTTCGTGCGATCGGCTTGCTGTCGAAAACCCGCTGAAAAACGTCCCTTTGGAAGGGGCGTTTTTATTATTGATTTGCCTTTTTTTCCAATGATGGTAAAATATATATGCAGGTTGTTTCTGGCCAAAAAACTAGGAGGAAGTGTATGGCGCATTTGGAGGAATTGCATGGATAAATCCGAGGCTCGTTTAAGGAAGACGATCATCAAATTCTACGCTTTCTATCCGCCTCTAGCCTCGATGCAAGAGGTAAAGAAAGTCAAAAAGCGTTATTTGAAGGATCACGGCTATGATTTTGACGCCCTGGAGGAAACGGTCGATAGCGCTCTGCTAGCGGCCAGAGAAATCCCGCCTAAGGCCACCAAGACAAGGATGTGGATCACAGAGTTGCCGGATAACATCATCCCGTTTGCCAAACCGGCAAGGAGACGGCAACCAAAAAAACAATCTCGTCCTAATCGAGTGTTACGAGTCCTAAGAACGCAGAGAGGCTGAGCGCAGCCAAGACATTACGCAGGACTTTGGAGCAGTATGTCCAAAGTCCTTCTTTATTTTGACTTTTTCATTAAAAAATGGGAAAATATATTCATGTCCGCCAAATCCCTTTCCCAAAACACGGTTTTCTTCACCCTGGCTCTGGCTTTGCAGAAGCTCATTTCTTTCGGATATTTCATTATCATCGCTAGAAACATCGGCGTGGAAAATACCGGAAAATTTTCTTTTGCCCTGAGCTTTGCCGCTCTCTTTGCCATGTTCCTGGATTTCGGCTTGAACCAAGTATTAATCCGGGAAAGCGCCAGAGACTCGGAAACCAACCAAAAAAATCTGGCCAATGTCGTGGGACTTAAGATCATCGGATCCGTGATTATTTACGGAGCCATTTTTCTTTTAGTCAATCTCATGGGGTATCCGGAATTAACCAGGCAACTAGTGTATGTCGCCGGTCTGGTCATGCTCATTGACTCATTTGCTCTGAGCTTCTTCAGCGTTTTAAGAGGCCGGCATAATCTGTCGTATGAGAGCATCTGCGTCGTTACCAACCAGATCCTAGTGGTGGTTTTCGGCCTGTCAGCCATTTATTTCAACCTAGGGCTAGTGGCGCTTATCAGCGCATATGTCTTTGGCAGCGCCTTTAATTTCTTCTTCACTGCCTGGGTTTTAAAAAGGAAATACCAGATAATCCCCAATGTTTCTTTCAATATGT
>CAYIIA010000061.1:0-4969 GCA_964363385.1 uncultured Gammaproteobacteria bacterium | reverse complement strand
GGCATGCCGTTTACCAAGTGAACGTCGGAAGCGTTTTTTTCCACCGCTTTTTTAAGCAGACTGTCCAAAGTCATATGTTTTAGATTATTTCCAATCTTTTTTAGCCAGCGCTTTTCTGGCCGCCTCAATCTGAGCTTCTTGCTTGCTGGAGCCGGTTCCGGAAGCGATTAATTCATTATTCAAATATGCTCCCACCTTGAATTTTTTGTCATGATCCGGACCGGAAGAACTAAGAATTTTGTAATTGGGGGTAATCCCTTCCTGGCTCTGGGCTTTTTCCTGAAATTCGCTTTTAGGGTCAAGGTAGAGTTTTTTGGCAATGATCTCCCCCAGTCCGCTTAAGAAGTTGTCTTGGATGAATTTCTTTACCGCGGGCATGCCTTGGTCCAGGTAGATCGCGCCGATGATCGCTTCCAGAGCGTTGGAAACAATTAGTTGCCTGGCTTTGGAATTGGCATCTTTGGCTTCGCCTTTGCTCATGACAATATGCTCTTCAATGCCCAGTCTCTCGCCGATATGCGCCAGATTTATCCGGTTGACCAGGCTGGCCCGCCAATTAGTCAATTCTCCCTCCGGATCGGGATAATTTTCAAAAAGATGGCGAGTGACCGCCAATTCTAAAACCGCATCACCTAAGAATTCCAATCTTTCATTGTGGTCCAATTTGAATTCCGGGTGCTCATTCAAGTAAGAGCGGTGAGTGACGGCGCTTCTTAAAAGGTCTTGATTTTTGAATTTTACGCCCAATCTTTCTTCCAGGGGCGTGAGAGTTTTCATGAGGTTTGATCTATTTCTTTGTACACGGCGCCTAAGACGCCGTTGACGAATTTGCCGGCGGATTCGCCGCCGAAAGATTTAGCCAACTCGATGGCTTCGTTGATGGCCACTTTGGCCGGGATATTTTCATCGTATTTAAGTTCGAAGATGCCTAGGCGGAGAATGTTGCGGTCAATGACTGTAATCTGTTCCAAGGGCCATTCCGGGGCGTATTTGACGATTAGGGAGGCGATGTCTTCCTGGTGGTCCATGACGCCGGAAACCAAGTGTTTGACAAATCCGCCATCATCAAATTCAGGCGCGAACATTCCGCGGTTGTAGTCCACGATTGCATCGATGTCCTGAGTCCGGCCGTTGAAATCCCATTGGTACAGAGTCTGGATGGCGATAGTCCGGCCCAGATGGCGGTTAGACATAATTATTTAGTTTCTTTGGTTTTTCTTTCCTGGGCTTTCTGTTTAGCCGTCTTCTTTTTGGTCTTGATGATCAGGAGTTGTTTTTCTCGGTAAGAACCGCAGAATTCGCATGCCCGGTGAGGCAAGACCGGCTTGCCGCATTTGGCGCATTTGACCAAAGCGGTTTTCTTTAAGGCAAAATGAGAGGCCCGTCTTCTCTTGGATGATTTGGTTCTTCTTTGGCCAGGTAAACCCATATCTGTTGTTTATGATTTAATGATTTAATTTTAACAGGATTTTTCTTTTTTTGCAAGGTAAGGTTTCAGAGCAAGGAGATATCTTTCCAGCTCTTTGGGCAATGGGCTTTGGAAGGAAAATTCTTTTCCGTCCGGAGCTGTAAAAGAGAGTTGATGGGCATGGAGAAAAATTCGGCCTGGAGATGATTTAACCCTGAATTTAACCGGCCAGTACAGCCGGTCGCCGACGATCGGGTGGCCGTAAGCCAGGAGATGCACCCGGATCTGGTGGGTCCTTCCGGTCATGATTTCCACTTCCAAAAGAGTGAAGTGTTTGAATTTTTTAATTGTCGCGATCTTAGTGATTGCCGATCTGTCTTTTTCCAAAGACTCTCCATGGTTTTTGGGATGGGCGGCAAACAGTCCGGGCTTGGTTTTGGAGCGTCCGATGGGGAAATTTATCTCATCCTCTTCTTTAGTGAGTTGTCCGTAAACCAAAGCCAGGTATTTTTTGTGGATCCTTCTTTCTTTGAACAGAGCCTTGAAGTAGTCGAAAGAATCCTGGTTCTTGGGAATGAGCATTAGTCCGGAAACTTCTTTGTCCAGACGGTGGACTAACCCCGGCCTTTGGGGGTCTTCCCCGATTTTTCCGATTTCCGGATATCTGGAGACCAGCCAGTCTGCCAGAGTGTTGGTCTCATTCTTTTCCGTCCCATGGACTAAAAGATCCGCGGGTTTTTCAATGACCAGAAAATCTTTTTCTTCAGCAACGATCTTGATTTTGGAAAAGAGTTCGGTGACGAACGGTTTTTGCGTCAAGATTTTTTTCACTTCTTTTTTTTCTTGGATTCCAACCATTTCTCCGTCCTTAAGGAAATGATGCACGGTGGCCGGTTTTTGGTCGATTAGAACCGACCCGTTTAAGATCATCTTCTTGATCTGGGAACGGGTGAGGGAGAGCTGTTCGGTCAGGAACTTGTCCAATCTTTGATTTTGATTATCCGCATTAACTTTTATTTCCATATTATTTCTCTTTATGTATCAGCCTCTTCCTCTCCTCCTCATGGTATTTAATATCCGGATGAAGCTGTTCCAGTTTTTCTTCGGATAATTTATCCAATTCCAAAATCTTTTCTTCCAGGTATTTTTTCACATTCTTCCCGGGATCTTCCAGAACCTCTCCTAGAAGAGCGTTCAGGATGAGTCCGACTTTTGGTCCGGGTTTCAGCTTCAGGATTTCCATGACCTCGCTCCCGTTGATTTTGAGCATCTTGGGAGTGATGGGATCCAGCTGGACCTCTTTCAATCTTCTTTCTAATTCAATGAGTTTCCAAGGTTTGGCTTTGGGCCGTCCCATGCCGAGGCGGTCGCAGATGCGCAAGGAAATAAAGTCCTCAATATTCTCCTTTCCCAAACGATTCAGCAGTCTTCGGACGCCGGAATCAGTGACAATATCCAGAGCATAGTAGAACATATGGTATCTTACTAAATGAACCGTTTTTTTAATGACATCAGAAGAGAAGTTCAGCCTCTTTAAAATGTCTTTGGTAATCTTAGCCCCCACTTGGTCATGATTGTAGAAGGTGGCGTCCGGACCATTCCCTTCCTTAGTAATGGGTTTGCCCACATCATGGAAAAGAGCGGCTAAACGTATTTCCAAAGAAAAGTTATGCGAGGCTGCCGCTCCCAGAGCTCTGACGCTGTGTTCAAACACATCGTAGATATGGGCTTTGTTCTGGGTCATGCCCGCTCCGGCTTCCAATTCAGGAATAAGGATTTGCAACAAGCCCATGGCCTGCATCAGGCGGATAGCCTCCCCGGCTTTGGAAGACATGATGATTTTGACAAACTCTTCTCCGATCCTCTCTTTAGGCAGAGTGAGGATTTTTTCTTTTTTGTCGGCAATAGCCTTCAGAGTATGGGCCTCAATGCTGAAATCCAGCTGGGCGAAGAAACGGATCGCCCGAAGCATCCGGGTATAGTCTTCTTGGAATCTCTTTTTCGGGTCGCCGATGGCTCTTATGGCCTTGCTTTTTAAATCCTTAAGGCCGTCGAATTCGTCTATGAGTTCCTGGTTCCTTAGATCCCAGGCTAGGGCATTGATCGTAAAGTCCCTTCGGGAAAGATCTTTTTCAATCGGCAGGTCTTTGTCGCTTTGGACTTCAAAGTCCCGGTAGCCTCCGGTCATATCCGCATGTTCAGTCCGAGGCAGAGCGATATCTATGGGGTCTATCTTGTTCTTCTTCGGCACGAATTTAAAGACCCCGAAGCTTTTTCCCACCAAGTTGACCTCTCCTTCCTGGGCCAGGAAAGCCTCCAGATCATTGGCCGGGATTTTGGCGATGACGAAATCAAAATCTTTGGTTTCTCTCTCTAAGAGCAGATCCCTGACAGCTCCGCCGACCAGATATATTTCCGCTTGCGGGAACTTTTTAAACAGTTTGGCGGCAAAAGAAAAAGAGCCTGTCTTAGAAACAGCCTTTTGCCAATCTTTCAGTTTTTTTTCCAAGTTTTCCATGTCTTAATTGTACCACAATCTGTTAATATTACGAGTTTTTCCGTTAAAAGTCAAGGTAAAGCAAAAACACCCGGAGAAGGGTGTTTTTGCTTTAGATTTATTTCTTTAGAATTTTTTTCACCTGATCAATGATGTCATCGATCTTGAAGTCAGTCTTGATGAGATACCCGTAAGAATCCAGAGTTTTGGCTACAGCCTCCTTTTCGCCGTTGCTTAAATTAGTCAGGATTAAGACTTTAGCCGTCTTGCCCCAGATGTCTTCCCGGAGTTTTTTGAGCATTTCCATGCCATCCATGACCGGCATAATAATATCCAGAAGGATCAGATCTGGATGATTAAGAAGAGCGGCATCCAAGCCATTCTTTCCATTCTCCGCTTCTAAAACTTCGAGACCGTCGCGTTCAAAGCTTTCGCGCAGAGCCTTGACCAGGACCGGTTCATCGTCGATGATTAAGATTTTTTTGTTTTCCATATATTAAATTAATGATTTGGTGCCCTTTTTTCGGCTTATGTTAAGAGGCAGAGTGACGTGGAAAACAGAGCCCTTGTCTTCTTTGGATTTGAATTTTATGGAACCTTTATAGTAATCCACAATGTATTTGACGATATACAGCCCCAAACCGGTTCCATCGGCGCTCACCTTGTAAATATTGTCGGCGCGGAAGAATTTTCCAAAGACAAGATGATGTTGTTTAAGAGGAATGCCGTATCCATTGTCTGAAACTTTGATTAAAAGGCTGTTATTTGACAATCTGACAGAGAGGCTGATTTTTCCCCTGTCTGGAGTGTATTTGACGGCATTGGAAAGGATGTTCTGCAGGATGATTTGTAGGATTTTCGGGTCAACCCTTATTTTTTCCAGATGTTGGCCGTATTTTTCCTTGAATTTAATTTTCTTCTGGAAAATTTGCGGCTTTAATTCATTCGCGATTTCGGAAGAGATTTTGGCGACATTGGCGTTTTTCGGTTCAATGATGAAAGTCCCGAGTTCCAAGCGGGAAATATTGAGCATGGCGTCCAGAAGGCGCATCATGCGTTCGTTT
>CAYIIA010000060.1:0-5136 GCA_964363385.1 uncultured Gammaproteobacteria bacterium | reverse complement strand
CGCATCATGCGTTCGTTGCTTTTGCAGATAATGGAAAGATATTCTTTTTGCTTATCGTTAAGGCCCCCTAATTTTTTGTTCAGCAGGATTTCCGAATACCAGTTGATAGCCGCCAGAGGCGTCCGGAGCTGGTGGGAAGCCAAGGAGACGAATTCCGTCTTGGCTTTATCGACATTGTGTTCGCGGGTGATGTCTCGTAAGACCGCTAAATACCGAGCTCCTTCCCGGCCGGTTTCCTTGATGGGAGTGATTGATCCGGCGATCGGTATCTGCCGGCCATCCTTGCGGACAATAATCTTATGATTGGATAATTTAACGGTCTTGTTTCTTAGGATGGCGTCCATAATGAATTTGTCGTCCGACCGACCAGTAGCCTCGTTAATAATGGAAATGATTTTTTTGTGATGTTGGCCGACAGCTTCCTGGACAGTGAATCCGGTCAGCTCCTCGGCAACCTTATTAAAGAACGTGATCCGGCCGTTTTTGTCGCAAGTAATGATGGCATCGTTGATCGCGGAGATGATCGCTTCGGCTTTGGCTTTTTCTTTCATTAGCTCCCATTCTATTTCTTTGCGTTCAGTAATGTCTTTAATGTGGTATTGGATGACTGTTTTGCGACCCACATTATAAGTGTTGCTGACAAGCTCCACTTGGAGTGGCTTGCCAGTCTTGGTTTGCAAAGGCAAATTTTCATAATGCGCATATTCTTTCAATCGGCCAAAATTTCTTTTATTAGCGATAATATCCTTGAGCGGACCAATTTGCCAGGCTTGTCTCCCGATCAGTTCTCCGGGGCGGTATTTTAAAAGTTTTTCCACGTAAGGGTTGGCGTCGATGATCTTTCCGGTCAAACCGTCTAAGATTAGAATGGCGTCCCGGGTGGTTTCAAAAAGCCGGCGATATGAAAGCTCAGAATCTTTTATTTTGTCCTCGATCAGCCTCATCTTCGTGATGTCTGTAAAGATTTCCAAGATCCCATGCGAGCCGTCCGGCATTTTTATCCCGGTGTGGGTGTTTAGGAAAGTTTTGCCTCCGATAATGCCTGGAGCTTCCAAGGTTTTGGATTCTCCCAAACGGATTCTCTTCTTGAGCGGGCATAAAGCGCATTGTTTTTTGTCTTGCCGGTAGGCTTTGTAGCATTTTTTGCCGATGACATTGCCAAAGGCTTTAAGAATGTACGGATTCGCCATTTTAATCCGGTAATTTTTGTCGATGACGTCCGCGCCGTCTCTAATTGAATTGAAAATGCTCTCAAAAAACACTTTAGATCCAGCCACGTCGTTCCTTAGGTTTTCTTTTTGCGTTATGTCCCGAAACGACCAGATCCGGCCGATGATTTCCTTTTCTGACATCAACACAGAAGAGTAGCGTTCAAAGATCCGGCCGTCTTTGAAGAGGATGGTGTCAATGTCCGTAATGTCGGACCTGTAAAGCTCCCTGACTTTTTTTATGAATCTTTTTGGATCAATCAATTGTTTAAGAACATAATCCAGGAGGAGCTGGTCGTTTTTCTTTGCGATCAGTTCTTTGGGGATATGCCAGAGTTCGGCGAATCTTTGATTGGAGTTTATGATTTTGCCGTTTTTATCTATAACCAGAATGCCGTTATCTACGGAATCCAAGATGGTTTGGAGCTTGGTATTGGCTTCAAGGATTTTTTTTCTGATCAGGTTGCGTTCAGTCACGTCATGGATTCTGACGGCCAACCCCGTCAGTTTATTGTTCTTTATCAAGGGAAAGTTGCTTACTTCCGCTATTACCGATGCATGGTCATTTTTATTGATTATCTCCACCTCGAATGGTTCAGACTTGCGTCCCTTCACTGCTTTTGAAAAGTCGGCATAGGCCGCAAGAAGGCTTTTTTTACTTAAAATCCCCAGAGATCTGAATTCTTTCCCGATGATTTCATGTTCTTTGAGTCCGGAAATTTCCTCGGCCTTTTTGTTTTCTCTGATCATCCGGCCGCTTCGGTCCATAATAACAATAGCATCGGTTGAGTTATCGAATAAATGGAGATAATCTTCGTTAGTCAGGGAATAGCCGTTTTTTTTGTTTTTAGACATATTTTCTCAATTAAAAAACCCGCCTTTGGATGCTTTTAGCACCAGGGCGAGTCTTTGGGACGGTCCTTGAATGATTTGATTTAGTGAGCTTTTACGATAAGAGTCCATAACCTCCTCCATGGTTAATGAGCTTAATTGCCATTATACCACACATCAAAGAAAACAAAAAATCCGGGGTTTCCGGATCTTTACAGGGTGGACGGCACAAGAGTCGAACTTGTGACCTTTCGCACGTCAAGCGAACGCTCTAACCAACTGAGCTAGCCGTCCAGGCAATTACTATTTAACCACAGAAAAACGATTTTTTCAAGTAGGCCAGGATGGATTTGAACCATCGACCCCCGCTTTATAAGAGCGGTGCTCTAACCCCTGAGCTACTGGCCCACGCTTTAACAATATACCCCATCTTCCTCTAAATTTCAATTTAGATTTTCCTTTTCACTTCCTCAATCACTGTTCTCTCTGCTTCTGCCAAGGATATATTTTTCAAATTGAAGCGGGCCAATTCAGGATTCCCTGTCGGCTCGAATTTTTTGGAAATTTCCAAAGCATCCAGATTTTTGACCGCATAAACCAGGCAATCAATTTCTTTTTCCTGGTTCTCGTAAAGCAGGACAATGGCTTGGATTTTAGGCATGGAGACGATGAGTTCATCTACTACGTCAAGAATCTCTCCCGGATCGGTGGCGGTTTCCAGGAAGTCCTGTCTGGAAAGGGAAGACCAGACCAGCTTGTCATCCAGGTCGTTATTGAGCCGAGCCAGGATCCTCCCCCATAACTTCAAGGTGGAAACAAACTTAGTTTGGTAAAGGTTCTGGACGATCTGTTCCCTCCGGCCGCCTAAAGCCACTAATTCCCCGGCTGAGGCCAGAGTCAGCGGGTTAAGGTTTGAGATTTTGAAATTCTTGGTCGCGGAAATGATCCCGGTTAAAAGGTAGGTGGCAATGTCATCATTGATTAGCTCCTTCTGCCAATTCTTTAAAAGGCTAAAGATGATTTCTGAAGTGGAAGCCGCCGTGAGATTTACTAGATTAATGTCTCCGTAATTTTCATTGGCAGGCGAATGATCAATATTGATCTTAGGCGTAGAAAAAAAGAAATCCCGGTGGTCTTCAAAGATTTTTTCCAGAGAGTCAAGATCCGGAGAATTTAAAGTGAAAATCAGATCATATTTGTAATCCGAAGTGGCAGTGCTCACGTCTTGGTGGCTGAACCTGCCTTCTTTAGGCATGAGATAGATGTTTAATTTCCCATCCCCTTGGTCGTAGTAGAATTCCCCCAGAGGCGTTTTAGCCGTGTCTAGGCTGATAATAAATTTTTGGAGGTCTTTTAATTGGGATTGGATTAAAGAGGCGGGCAGGAAGGAAAGATTGCTCTTGGGCTTGAAGCCATGACATGCGATGTCCGCATCCTTTCCCGCTCTTTTAAGAAATTCAGCCAAAGCTAAAGCGCCGGACACGGCGTCGCCGGTCCAATCTTTTTTGAAGGCAATTAAAATATTCCTGCTCTTCTTGACTAATTCCAGAATTTGTTGGTTTAGGGGCAGTGTCATGTTTATAATTTAATCCAGTCAATCATCTTAACTTAAATGGAGGAAAATGTCAATCTAGCCGAAAACGCATGGAAATTGCTAAAATTCGCGAAATATAATATCATATTAGTATAACAAAAATATGGATAAATCGGAATTAGCCAAAGTTTACAATGCGCAGGAAGTGGAAGACGGAATCTACCAGAAATGGGAAGAGTCCGGGTTTTTCAATCCGGATAATCTGCCGGGGAAGAGACCGGAATATTTTTCTGTGGCCATGCCGCCTCCAAATGTGACCGGCATCCTTCATCTGGGCCATGCGATGGAGAACGCGATCATGGACATTGAAGTCAGATATCAGAGGATGGCAGGCAAAAAAACTTTGTTAGTCCCCGGTACGGATCATGCGGCTGTGGCGACTCAGGCCAGAGTGGAAGACGAGCTGAAAAAACAAGGCATGAAAAATCCCAGGCAGGAATTGGGCAGGGAGAATCTTTTGGAAAAGATCCGGGAGTATGCGGAAAACAGCAAGGGAATAATTTTGAGTCAAATCAAGAAGATGGGCACTTCCTGCGACTGGTCCCGTCTGGCATATACTTTCGACGGACAAAGATCCAAAGCAGTCAACACGCTTTTTAAGATGATGCATGACGATGGATTGATCTACCGCGGTTACCGGGTGGTCAACTGGTCGGTCAAAGGGCAATCCACTTGTTCGGATGACGAATTGGTTTACCGGGATGAAAAGACAGTGATTTATGTTTTTAAATATTCCAAGGATTTCCCTATTGCCATCGCTACCACTAGGCCGGAAACTAAATTGGGAGATACGGCTGTAGCCGTCAATCCCAATGACGAGAGGTACAAAAAATATATTGGAAAGAAATTCACAGTGGATGTGGGCGCCAAGAAGCCGTTAAAAATCACAATCATTGCGGATGAAAATGCAGATCCGGAATATGGCACGGGCGCCGTGGGCGTCACTCCGGCTCATAGCCCGGCAGATTACGAGATGTACGAGAAGAATAAGGAAATCGGCCTTATTCCGGTTATCGGCAAAGATGGAAGAATGACAGAGGAATCCGGAAAAAACTACCAAGGACTCACTGTGTTGGAAGCCAGGAAAAAATTCGTTTCTTGGCTCAAGGAAAACGATCTGCTCATCAAAGAAGAGGAGGCGGCGCATAGCGTCGGCGCTTCAGATCGTTTCGGCGATGTGGTGGAAGCCCTGCCCATGGAGCAATGGTTTGTGGATGTGAATAGAAAATTAAAGAACGGAAAGTCATTAAAGGATCTCTTAAAAGATGCGGTGACAGTCGGACATAATAAAGACAAAGGAAAGATTATTAAAATCAAGCCGGAGAGATTCAAAAACATCTATTTGCGCTGGATAGATCATCTTCGGGATTGGTGCATTTCCCGCCAAGTCTGGTGGGGGCATCGGATTCCGGTCTGGTATAAAGGCAAGGAAGTGAAAGTGGGCGAGACATCTCCAGGGGAAGGTTGGGTTCAGGATGAAGGGGCATAATACAAACGGATTTC
>CAYIIA010000059.1:0-5161 GCA_964363385.1 uncultured Gammaproteobacteria bacterium | reverse complement strand
TCTTTGGAAGAAAAGAATGAGCTGATGAGGAAAAAAGACGATTTGGAAAAGGAACTAAAGGTTCTTCTCCTGCCCAAAGACTCCTCGGATGAAAGAGACGCTATTGTGGAAATCAGAGCCGGAGCCGGAGGCGATGAGGCGGCTCTGTTTGCGGCCGAACTTTTCCGGATGTATGCCCGCTTTGCGGAAAGAAATAATTGGAAGACAAAAATCATTTCTTCAAATGCCATCGGCATAGGCGGATTCAAGGAAATCATTTTTGAAATCACAGGCAAAAAAGTCTACAGCCTCATGAAATACGAGAGTGGCGTTCACCGGGTCCAGAGGGTTCCGGAAACCGAGAAAAAGGGCCGGGTGCATACCTCCACGGTAACGGTGGCGGTTCTGCCCGAGGCCGAGGAATTGGATTTGAAGATCGATGCCAAGGATTTAAGGATAGACACTTTCTGCGCGGGCGGACACGGCGGACAATCCGTGAATACGACTTATTCTGCTGTCCGTATCACGCATATTCCGACTAATCTTGTGGTTAATTGCCAGGACGAAAGATCCCAATTGCAAAACCGGGAAAAAGCGATGCTGGTCTTAAGATCAAGGCTTCTGGCTTTGAAAAAAGAAGAGGAAGAAAAAAAACTCGGCGCCGAGAGAAAATCCCAAATCGGCACCGGGGACCGGAGCGAGAAGATCCGGACCTACAACTTTCCTCAGGACCGGATTACGGATCACCGGATCAACGAAAACTTCAATAACATTCCGGATGTTTTAAACGGCAATCTGGATCAGATCGCTAATATGGTAAGAGAAAAGGATTTAGAACAAAAATTGAAGGAATAAAAAGAGGCGTCCCTATACGGCTAGGGACGCCCTGATATTCGCGTGTGATACAAATGGTTATACGTGGAGGATCCTGTTGAGAATCTCCGGAGGAATCGAGCCGCCGCCGATGATCACGATGCCGTCACGGCGCGCCGTTTCCTCCTCTTCTTCCGGCGGGCACTCCACGATCTTGCCGCCTTTGCAGATGGCCAGACTGGCGCCTTTTTCCTTCCCGAGCTCTGAGCGCAATGATTCCCAGAACAAAATACCAAAGGCCTCGATCTTTATTTCCATCCCGACGACCTGTTTCTTGATCGCCATAAGCTCATCGCGTATGGCCTTGAATTCCTCCGGAGAAGAGGCTCCATCGATGCGCTTCGGTATATCCTTGTTCGCCTCGACCAATGCCAAAATGGCGCTTTGCATCTTGACCTTGACGGCCAGAGCCCGAACGATATTCTCGTTAAGATCATGAAGATCTCCAACGACCGTCTGCCCGTCCTCATAAACCTTGGCCAACTCCTCCGGGGTGACCGCCGCCAACTCTGCCTCGATCTCATTCACGTGCTTTTGAGCCTCATCCAGAAACTCCTGCAACAAAGCCAACCTTTCCATATCCGTTTCTCCTTATGTTTCAGGTGGCTAATTCCCCCATCCATTACTGAAAGGGCATCTTAACATATATTTTCCAATCTGTCAATGACGATTTTACAAGCCTTAACTAAAGCCAGAAAAACACTGCAAAAAAAGACTTCCTCCCCTAATCTGGATGCCGAGATTGTTCTAACTTTTGCTTTAAAAAAACCTAAAGAACACATCTACGCTCATCCGGAAAAAGAATTCAATCCAAAAAAATTCTTTAATCTAATCCAAAGAAGAGCCAAGGGAGAACCAGTCGCATATATCACCGGCCACAAAGAGTTTTTTGGCCTGGACTTTTTGGTCGACAAAAACGTCCTCATCCCCCGGCCGGAAACAGAACTGCTGGTGGAAGAAGCCTTGAAAGAAAAAGGGGGTGTTTTGGAAGTTGGAACCGGGTCCGGCTGTATTAGCATTGCCATTAAAAAGAATTCGCCCCAAAGAGACGTTACAGCCGTAGACATCTCGGCCAAGGCATTAAACCTGGCGAAGAAGAATGCCAAGCTCAACAAAGTCAAGATTGGATTCGTTAAAAGCGATCTGCTTCAAAAAGTGGAAAAGGATTATGATACAATCGTCGCCAACCTCCCCTACCTGCTTAAAAAAGAAAAAGACCGTTCCACTAAGCTCGAACCAAAAAAAGCGCTCTACGCAGATATTGAGCTCTACGAAAGATTATTCAAACAAATTGGAAATTTCAAAACAATCCTGTGCGAGATCAATCCCTTGCTTTCTCTGAAAATGAACAAGCTGGCCAAGAAGTGTTTTCCGGATTGCTTGGTCCGGATAAAAAAAGATCTTTGCGGAAGAAATAGGATTTTGGCAATAAAAAGACGGGTCCGATAACCTTGACTGGCTCGTCATGGATTCCGGACCCGGCTACGTATCCCTTAATCATACATGGTATTTGCAACGCTCCTAGAGCGTCGCCGGCGCGCGAATTTTGATCATTCAATTACTCCCTTACTCTCCTATCGAAGAGAAATTTCCCAAGCAGATTGTTGATCTCATCACTGTTTAGCTACCCGATAGGCATCCTCCTCCCGTTGTTACCTTGGTTATAGCGCAACAGTAAATATACTACATATATCAGGCATCGTCAAACATTAAAAAACCCCGTCCTTTAAAGACGGGGTTTTGGATTATTTCTTTTCTTCGGACTTTTCCGCTTCAGTTTCAGTCTTGGCGCCCTCAGCCGGAGCCTCGGCCGTAACCGCCGGTTCTTCTTTCTTTTCCACCTTAGGCGGCACCACAGTCGCCACTACATCATCCAAATCATGGCCCATGATTTCCACGCCGGAAGCAACGGGCAGATCCCGAAACAAAATAACGTCATGGACTTTTTCCAATTTAGAGATGTCCACATCAATTTCATGGATCAAATCGCCCGGCAGACAAAGAATCTCCACTTCAGAGACATTATGGACAAAGACCGCGCCGTCTTCCTTGACCGGCTTGGCCTCACCTATGAATTCCAATTTGACCTGGGCCGTAATCTTCTCGTCCATCTTGATCTGCTTCAGATCCACATGCTCAATCCTGTCTTTCATAATCTGTCTCGTCACGTCTGCGATTAAAACCTTGACCGGAGCCTGGCCGTCAATAGCTAAGTCAATGATCGTATTCTCCCCGGCTTCTTTAAAGGCTTTTTCAAAAGCGCTGTAATCCAAAGACAGGCTCTGGTTCTCAAAACCATGGCCGTACAGGACAGCCGGAATCCCGCCTTGCTCCCGCAGGGCGAAATTCTTCTTGCCCAGGATGGTTCTTTTCTTGGCTTCTAATTGAAGAGTCATGTTATTAAGGTTAATTTTGACTTTTTAATCATAATCCAAAAACAAAAAAAAGTCAACCCTTAGGATAAAAAGGCCTTTTCCGCCTCAGAAGAACGGATCAAATGGAAAAGTTCAAGAACCTCATCTCCGGAAATCGCTTTAGCCTGCTGGAACGTGGCCACCTCCTGGCTTTCCAGATCAGTGATTAGTCCGACCGAACTCAGGCCGAAACCGCTCATTAAAACCAAAGCCAAGACGGCCGACTGGCATCTCTGGCATTTGATATACAACAAATGAGCCCCGTCGTTTTCCGCTATTAATTTAGCCTCAACCGGATTATAGTGGTAGTGGCAGACCGGACAGTGCGTAATGACTTTCAAATTGTCTTCCGGGAATTTCGGCGGGAGGATGTCTTTCATATCTATGCATTATACCCCTCACGATTTAAACGTCAAATATCTCCCTGGTATTTGCGGGAAACTATGCTGGATTGGTAGATGTTCAAGATAATTCCCAAAAGAGCCAGGACGACCAAGAGGAAGCTTCCGCCGTAAGAGACCAAGGGCAGAGAAATGCCAGTGACCGGCAAAAGCCCTATACTCATCCCGATGTTTATGAAAACTTGGATGGAAAGAAGGATTAAGACTAAAAGGGTGATGAACTGGCCGAAATCATCCGGAGAACGGCTCGCGATCCGGAAAAGGCGGAAGAAGATCAAACCGAAGAAAATCAAAAGGAAAATGATTCCGACCAGTCCCAACTCTTCGGCAATGACGGAAAAAATGAAGTCCGTCTGGCTTTCCGGAATGAATTTCAACTGGCTCTGGCTGCCAAAACCCAAACCTCGGCCCAAGATCCTGCCGGCTCCCACCGCGATTACGGACTGCTTCACATTATATCCCCTCCCTAATGGATCGAGAGAAGGATTGACAAAGGTCAGGATACGGTCTTTCTGGTAATCCTGAAAAACAAAAAGCCAGCTTGCCAACAAGATGGCGGCTAACCCCCCGATAATGATGACAAAATGCCATTTATTCTTAGTCACTAAAAAGAAAGAGGTCAGCCAGGTTAAAAATAGGATCATGGCCGAACCGAAATCCGGCTGGATGGCCGTCAGGATCAAAGGCAAAATGACGATCAGGCTTAAAAACAAAAGACTGATAAACTTATGGATGCTCCGGCCGTAACGGCTGTATACATCCGCTAGAACCACAATGGTGAAAATCTTGGCTAACTCCACCGGCTGAAAACTGAAAAAACCGAAATCGAACCAACCGCGGGCGCCGTTTACCACGGATCCTAAAGGCGTTAAAACCAAGGCTAAAAGAAAGACGGAGATCCCGTAACCAATCCACCCTATCTTCCGCCAAAGATGGTAATCCAGATAGGAGAAAAAAAACATGGCCGCCAAACCGACTGCCAGCCAAATGATCTGTTTTTGAAAATTAAGGAACTCGCCTTGACCCTGGCCTAGGGCGACGCTGTAAATGGCGACTAAGCCGAAAAAACATAAAAACAAAACCGGGAGAAAAAGAGTCCAGTCTGTTTTTTAAAAAAATTCAACATAATCACGGTTCAAATCCCAAGGCCTTGATGGCGTTCATGCTTGCGGCTTTCTTGGCCGGCAGATACCCGAAGATAATGCCCACAGCCGCGCAGAATGCAAAAGCAATTATAATCGCCTGGGGCGGAAGACGGAAATGCCAGTTACCAAATCCCAGTTGGGCGGCGACTAAAGTTGAAACTAGAGACAAAATTATGCCCAAGAAGATGCCGATCAGTCCGCCCAACACCGTTACGCCGATAGCTTCATACAGGAACTGCCAAAGGATCTGGCCCGGCTTGGCGCCGACCGCCTTCCTTAATCCGATCTCAAAAGTCCTTTCTGTCACTGACACATACATGATATTCATGATCCCAATACCGCCGACAAC
>CAYIIA010000058.1:0-5376 GCA_964363385.1 uncultured Gammaproteobacteria bacterium | reverse complement strand
CAAAGCATTGTCTGCCACACGATCTGAAAGGCACATGGCCAAAGCCAACTGCTTCTGTTTCTTGTTGACCTTCTGGGTGAAATTACGGTTGCTCTTGGGTCCGAAAATGACGCCGCCGCCCTTCCATATCGGGGAACGGGAAGAACCGTGTCTGGCTCGGCCGGTGCCTTTCTGTTTCCAAGGTTTCTTACCGCCGCCTCTGACTTCGCCTTTGCCTTTAGTATCTGCTAGCACATGGCGCGCATTGGCCATTTGAGCAATGACGACCTGATGGATGACTTCCGGCTTGGCTTTAACGCCGAAAAGCCGCGGACTTAATTCCGCTTCTTTCACTTTCTCGCCGGACAAATTGTAGACGGCTGTTTTCATATCTTATTCTGCTTTGGTTTCTTCAATTTTGACTTCTTCTGCCGGAGCTTCTTCCACAACAGGAATTTCTTCCACCTTGATTTCCACAGGAACTCCTTCAACCGGAGCCTCGACTTTCACTTCTTCAACGACCGGAGCCAAATTCATTTCACCGTTGCCGAAAATCATGACCAGGCTGTTCCTGGATCCGGGCAAAGCGCCTTTGACATACAGAATATTTTTTTCTGCGTCTATTTCAATGATTTCCAAACCTTTGACTGTTACTTGTTCTCCGCCCATCCTGCCAGCCATCCTGACGCCTTTAAAAACTCTCTGCACGCCGCCTGCGCCGATGGAGCCAGGCATGCGTTCCTGATCTTTGTGGCCATGAGTAGCCGGAGCGCCATGGAAACCATGCCGTTTGACTACGCCCTGAAAACCCTTGCCTTTGGAAACCCCGGTCACACCGACTTCATCCCCTTCGGAAAAAGCTGTTACCGTGATTTTGTCCCCTCTTTTAAGATCTCCGGCGGATTCATGGAGCAATCTGAATTCCTTAATATCTTTTACCAAAGGCAAACCCTTCAAATGTCCCTGATTCGGTTTTTTTAATTTTTTGGATTCTCCCATGCCGAATTGGACGGCATCATATCCGTCTTTCTCCTGAGTCTTAATCTGAGTGATGACGTTAGGCTGCGCCAAAACCGCGGTCACCGGGATTACGGCGCCGTCGTCTTTAAAGACCTGGGTCATTTCCAATTTTTTACCTAGAATGAATTTCATGTTTTTTAAAAAAACCTGGTTACTTAAAACCAGATTCCAATTCTCAAAAGATTGAGGGTAAAAATCTAATTTCAAGTTTTCCTTCTTAAATCCGCGCCTTGTAACAGAGGTTTTCCCCTTTAAGCTCCTCTTCTCCCGGGATCTTTCTCTGTTTTAAACTCGAATTTATTATTTTAATTTACATTTTGATCTCAATACTCACACCGGCCGGCAGACTCAAAGTCTGCAAGGCTTCTACGGTTCTGGCATCCGGATCCAGGATGTCTATGAGTCTCTTGTGCACTCTCATTTCAAACTGCTCTCGGCTGTTTTTGTGGACAAAAGTCGATTTATTCACCGTATACTTGGTTTTTTCCGTTGGCAACGGCACCGGACCGGCGATCTTAGCGCCGAATCTCTGGCAGGCCTCAATGATCTTCTTGGCGGAACTATCTATGATCTTGTGATCATACGCCTTGATCTTGATACGGATCCGTTGGTACGAATTCTGTTCTTTTTCCGAGTTTGCAGTTTTGATAGCCATACTTTAAGGGACAAACGCCGGGACGGGGAAACCCCGTCCCGACCAAAATATTTATTTAATAATCTTAGTGACCGTACCGGCGCCGACCGTATGTCCGCCTTCTCTAATGGCGAACTTCATCTTTTCTTCCATGGCTACGACCTTGCCAAGCTTGATCTTAAGATTGACTGTGTCTCCGGGCATGACCATTTCCGTGCCTTCCGGCAATTCAACCTCGCCAGTCACATCCGTAGTGCGGATATAGAACTGAGGTTTGTAGCCTTTGAAGAACGGTTTGTGTCTTCCGCCTTCTTCCTTGGTCAAAACATACACCTGGGCTTCAAATTCTGAATGAGGAGTAATGGATCCGGGTTTGCAGATTACTTGGCCTCTTTCCACTTCTTCCTTCTTTGTGCCTCTTAACAAGATACCGGCATTATCTCCAGCCCTGCCTTCATCCAAAGATTTGTTGAACATTTCAATGCCAGTGACGACCGTCTTTTTGGTTTCGCCCAAACCGACGATTTCCACTTCTTCATTGATCTTGATCATGCCTCTTTCAATTCTGCCGGTAACGACTGTGCCTCTGCCTTCAATTGAAAAAACATCTTCAATGGGCATGAGCAATGGCTGATCCACTGGTCTCTGAGGTTCAGGAATGTATTCATCTAAAGCCTCGACTAATTTCATGATCGGTTCAGCATCCGGACCATCCGAATTTTCCAAAGCCTTCAAAGCAGAGCCACGGATAATAGGCGTAGTGTCGCCAGGGAATTCATACTTCTTCAAAAGATCCCTGATTTCCTCTTCGACTAGATCTATTAGGGAAGGATCGTCAACCTGGTCGACTTTGTTGATGAAAACCACAATATAAGGCACGCCTACCTGTTTAGCGAGCAAGATATGCTCTTTGGTCTGAGGCATGGGGCCATCAGTGGCGGCAACCACCAAAATGGCGCCATCCATCTGAGCCGCGCCGGTGATCATATTCTTGATATAGTCAGCATGGCCCGGGCAATCTACGTGAGCATAGTGCCTTTTGGCGCTTTCATACTCAACGTGAGCCGTGGCAATGGTAATGCCTCTGGCTTTTTCTTCCGGAGCCGCGTCGATCTGGTCTACAGACTTGTTTTGAGCTGTAAATCCTTTAGCGGATAAAACTTTTAAAATAGCCGCGGTCAAAGTAGTTTTGCCGTGGTCAACGTGACCGATTGTGCCCACATTTACATGGGGCTTGCTGCGTTCAAATTTTTCTGCCATTTTAGTTTCCTCTTTTGAGACCCTCGCCTCCAGCGAGTTTTACCCAGGCCCCACAGATTAGTTTTAATTAAAAATGCTTTGTTATTATATCACAAACTGGAAAAAATGCAAATCTTCAAGGTTTTTAGTTTTCAACAGTTATTCCACTGGTTCAAAGTAATATCTATCCTCTTCTTCTTTTTCATCTAAATTTAGCGATTTTTTGCCTTCTTTTTCTAGTTTGGAAGTAAAATCGTACTGATCTAGAGGCAACCCATCTTCTGAATCCCCTTTCCATATCTCTGTATCTCGGTTTATTTTAGCCAAAAGTTCGTCCTCTGTCAAACCCTTTACTTCTGACCTGCCTTCAACCAGTTTTTCGTAGTCAAAAAAGGACATGACCACATACTTTGGTTCTCCGGACTCGTCCAGGACAATGGCTTTATCTCCGGTTTTTTTTAATGAGATCCAGGATCTTTTGAAATGATGGCATATTTTGAAGTTAATGCTACCTACAAATATTATCTTAAACGCGGTGATTTGTAAAGGGTGGCTATTTTGGCTGATTTTAGGAAAAAAGGATGGGGATTGACAGAATTGCTTGGTTTTGCTAAATTTTAAGGGATTGGAAGAGAGTTGGACAACTAATGAGGAGAAAATGGCATGAGTGCTTCAGAGAACATTGAAAAACCAGGAAAAGAAGAGAGGCGTAGAGAGGAAAAATTACTCCCTTTTATCACTGCTACGCTGACTATTATGGCTGTGTTTACAGTAATATTTGTTACTGCCTTTCTATTTGAAAAAGCGACACGTCCTGAGCTGGCGGTTTCTATTGACACAAATGACGCAGACAAGCGAGAAGCCACACCGACATTTCAGCTCCAACCGCCGAAAATCAAGATATTAAGTGTTTGGAGTGAGGCAAAAATCGAGGGAAAATATTGTATCTATAAAGCACGGAATAGGTACATTGAAGTCGATGGTAAGCGAGCTATCGAATCCTTTACCCAAGGTTATTCCCAAAGTCTCGCCTTCATCCCGGAATAACCCGCACCCCCGCAACAAAACAAAAAGAGCCGCTCCCGTGAGAGCGGCCTTATTTTCTAAATTATTCTTTCTTTTTCCCCTGTCTGCCTTCAATGATCTTCGTCTCCACATTCTTCGGGACCTCGCTGTATTTCAGGAACTCCATAGTATAAGAAGCCCGTCCTTGAGTCATGGAACGGCTGTCTGTGGCATAACCGAACATTTCAGCCAACGGAACTTCCGCGCTGATGACTTTGGTGGCGGAGATGCCTTCGCCTCTGTCTTCCATCTTGGTGATCAGAGCCCGGCGGGAATTAAGATCGCCGATGACATCGCCCATGAACTGTTCCGGAGTAACCACTTCTGCTTTCATAACAGGCTCTAAAAGGATCGGGCTGGCTCTTTTGACGCCGTCCTGCAAAGCCAGGGAACCGGCGATTTTGAAAGCGGCTTCAGAAGAGTCGACTTCATGGAAAGAACCGTCATAAACCGTAACTCGGATGTTTATTAAAGGATAACCGGCTACAACGCCTCTAGTCAAAGCTTCAAATACGCCTTTTTCAATCGGCTTGATATATTCCTTAGGAATAGAACCGCCCTTGATTTCATCCAAAAATTCAAAAGATTTGTCCCCATCTGAAGGCAAGGGTTCGATCCTTAACCAGCAATGGCCGTATTGTCCCCGGCCGCCGGATTGACGGATATATTTGCCTTCCGCTTCCGCCATCTTTTTGATGGTCTCGCGGTAAGCCACCTGAGGAGCGCCGATATTCGCTTCCACTTTGAATTCCCGCTTCATGCGGTCAACAATAATATCCAGATGGAGTTCTCCCATGCCGGAAATAATGGTCTGCATAGTTTCCTCGTCTGTCCTGACTCTGAAGGTCGGGTCTTCTTCCGCCAGCTTGGACAGGGCCAAACCCATTTTTTCCTGGTCAGCCTTGGTCTTTGGTTCGACCGCAATGTCAATGACCGGATCCGGGAAAGTGATTTTTTCCAAAAGAATGCTCAGGCTCGGATCTGAGAGAGTGTCTCCGGTAGTCGTGCTCTTGAGTCCCACAATGGCCGCAATCTCGCCGCTGTACACTTCCTGGATTTCTTCCCGGGAGTTGGCATGCATTCTTAAGATACGTCCCACTCTTTCCCGGTCGCCGTTGGAGTTGTTTAAAATGTAAGAACCGGATTTAAGGACGCCGCTGTACACACGGAAAAAAATGAGTTTGCCGACAAAAGGATCTGTGGCGACTTTGAAAGCCAAACCGACTAAAGGAGCATCGTCCTTGGTTTCTAATTTAACTTCCTTGGTCTCATCCTGCGGATCATGGCCAAGAGGCGCATCCACATCCAAAGGAGAAGGCAAAAATTCAGCTTGACTATAATTATAAGGGTGCTATATATGCGGCGGCAATATTACCAATAACAATAGACTCTCCCGGAACAAATAAGATAATTTGTTTAAAATTGGGTCCAACACTTGG
>CAYIIA010000057.1:0-5404 GCA_964363385.1 uncultured Gammaproteobacteria bacterium | reverse complement strand
ATTCGAACCGCGGACCTACTCCTTACCATGGAGTTGCTCTACCAACTGAGCTACAACGGCGTGATTTCCGTATTTTACCAGAGTTCCTACATTTTTTCAATAGCCTCTTTAAACTCATCCAATTTTGCGTTTTCCGGGTTGATTTCCCTCAGCCTCCGAAAAGTTTTGGAAGCCAGTCCTTTGTCCTTCATCTTAACTCCCAAATCAATCACCTTGTCTAGATACTTTGGATTGTTCGGTTCAATGGATGAAGCTCTAAGGTAGGAATCCAGGGCTTTTTCCGGCTTGTCCGTCAACTCATAGATCTGAGCCAGATCGTCGTAATACCCGGCCAGTTTAGGATCCACGTCCAGAGAACTTAGATAGTCCACTTCCGCCTCTTCCTGCTTGCTCCCCTTGTTGTCCTTGGCCGTGGTGAGTTTTATCAGATACTTAAAGATCTCTTCCGCCTGGTCGTAACTCTTGTCTTCCAAATACAGGTCTCCCAGCATCTTGTAGGCCAGGATATTTTCCTTGTCCTTTGAAATTATTTCAATTAAAACCTTTTCTGCTTCGACTGAATTCTTTTCGTCAAGCATCTTCTCGGCTTGGGAAAAAAGCTCGTCCAACGTAAGAGGTTTGGATTCTTTCTTGTGGTGCTTAGCCTGGTAATCCGCTTCCCAAGCCAGAACTTTGTCCTTAAGATTGACCCAGTTTCCTTTCAGAGCCACACCTAGAGATCCGGTGGCTTTGGAAAAAACATTCCTCAGCTTCTCGCTGTCGCGCCAGAGCTTAGCCTGGATCATCTTAGATTTAGTCTCATCCTGTTTTTGGGAAGACAAGGAGCTTACATCCAGATTCCTTAAATCCGGCAAACGCTTGTAGATGATATAGCCGACGACGAACAAACAAATGACAAGGATGATGGTCAACGCCAGAATAATCATATATTACTTTTTAGAATTAAAAACCGAGATCTTCTTTTCCACGGCCTTTTGTAGAGACAAAGCCGAGGGAGAAAGGATCTTGCGAGGATCGTAGAAAGAAAGTTCCTTATGCAGGGTTTTTTTCAAAGTCTTGGTAAAAGCAATCCTTAAATCCGTATCTATGTTAATAATGCTGATGCCGGCTTTAATCGCCTGTTTCAGTTTCAAGTCCGTGATGCCGGAAGCGCCGTGTAAAACCAACGGTTTTTTCACTCTCTTTCCAATCTGCCTGACTCTTTCCAAATCCACTTTTTCCTTGCCCTTGAAATTGCCATGCATCGTGCCCACGGAAACTGCCAAAGTGTCTACGCCCGTCAATTTAACAAATTGTTCCGCTTCTTTGGGATCGGTTAAATACAGGCCGTCTTTTGGAACCTCGACTTTAGTCATGCCTTCCTTGCCAGGCAGAGCACCTAATTCCCCCTGGACCCAAGCGCCATGTTTGTGGCCGAAAACCACCGCTTTCTTAGTAACAGAAACATTATCCTTGAAAGGCAGCGCTGAGCCGTCCATATGCACTGAAGACAATCCTTCTTTAATACACTCCGAAACGATTTCAAAACTCTTGCCATGATCCAAGTGGACCGCGATGGGAATGTCTTTGGCTTCTTTTTCCACCGCCGTTTCAATGATGGCTAAAATTGTTTTAAGTCCGGCATACTTAATGGTCGCTTCGGAAATCTGGATTATAACCGGCGTTTTTTTAATCTTAGCCGCCCTTAAGATCCCCAGAGTAGACTCTAGGTTGTAGGTATTAAATGCGCCTATGGCGCATTTTACTTTTTTCTTTAAAATCTCCTTGATGTGGACGATCATATCGAGTTGATGATTCTTTTGAATTCCTCGGCTTTTAAACTGTTTCCGCCCACTAAAAAACCGTTAAAATACTCCAGTTTGCTGAATTCTTTGGCATTCTCTCCGTCTACGCTCCCGCCATAGATTATCCTGACACTATTTTCCACAATCGTCAATGGCCACAAGTCCAGAACCGCTTGGCGGATCAAACGGAAAACTTCTCCGGCTTCTTCCGGCTTTACTGCTTGGCCGCTGCCAATGACCCAGACCGGTTCGTAAGCAATGACTAACTGTTCGGAAGGGATCAGATCCACGCCGGCCAAGGCCTTGAAAATCTCATTAAGCACCACTTGGTTAGTCAGTCCTTCCTGTCTCTCTTCAAACGTTTCGCCCACACAGACCACTGGGATTAATTCTCCGGCAATGCACGCTTTTATTTTTCTGTGGATCATCTCATTATCCTCCCCTATCTTCTCCCTTCTTTCCGAATGGCCGACGATGGCATACCGGCATCCCAATTCTGCCAGAAACTTCGGCGACTCCTCGCCGGTATATGACCCTTTTTCTTCCCAGAAAACGTCCTGGGAACCAAGGAGCATATTGCTTCCTTGGATTATTTCCCCAACCTTGGCCAAAGAAGAAAAAGAAGGGCAAAGCACCAGATCTTTTTCTTCGACTCCTTCTAATTCATTTTTTAAAAGCAAAGCTAAATCCGCGCTTTCATTCACGCCCAGATTCATTTTCCAATTAGCAAGGATTATGGGTTTCATGGCCAGAGATAATGATTAAAAGCCCAGTAGGCTAAACTTTTGGTATCGTTAAAGCGATCTGTAATGGTGGCGCTTCCCAAGACTACTGTCAGGATGCTTTGTCCTTTTTCATTCTTAATCTGGCTGGTGAAGCAGTATCCGGCTTTCTCCAGATAACCGGTCTTGCCAGCCTGGACTCGGTAGCTCAAGATTTCGGTTCCCAGGTCTTGCCCTAAAATCTTGTCGGTGTTTAAAATCCTTCTGGCAATATTTTTGTTTAAAATATTTATTTCGCGCTGTTTCAAACTGGTAGCAGAAACTATCTCTTGGTGGTTGAAAGCCTCCTGAGCCAAGAACATAACGTCTACGGCTGAAGCCTGGTTGTCCGGATCCAGTCCAGTGACATCCTTGAAAACCGCCCCGCTCATGCCTAAAGCCTCGGCTTTGATGTTCATTTGAGAGATAAAATCCTGTTCAGAGAGTCCCGTGTATCTGGAGAGCGCGACCGCGGCTTCGTTTGCAGATCCCACCAACATAGCGAAGAATGCGTCTCTGGCCGTCAATTTTTCGCCGGCCATTAACTGAGTTTGTCCGCCCGGACGCATATCTGAACTATCCATTGTAATTTCCTTTTCCCAACCCGGATTATTATCTAAAAAAACCAGGGCCGTCATTAACTTTGTTAAGCTCGCAATGGATCTTACCTGGCCGGAGTTTTTTTCAAAAAGGATTTTTTTGGAATCCTGGTCTAAGACCAAGACGCTCTGGGCCGTCACTTTGACGCCAACGCTTGCGTCTGCTTTTGCCTGAGGGGCGGTTTCTGCCAACTTTCTAATCTTTGCTTCAGGCAGTTGGTACTGCGATTTAATTGATTCCAAAGTCGCCTGGCTCTTCGCCTGGGAATCCAAAAACATGCCGGTGAGCAGTAAGTTTAAAAGGATTTCCATCATATGATTTCGTTCTTTACGCTTGAAAGAAGCTTGTCCAGGTTGTTGTTTTGGTTGAGTTTTTCAAAATCCGGCAGATCTTTTTGGGAACTGAGGCCCAGGAATTTAAGGAAATCGAAAGTAATCTGGTAAATAGTTACGCCTTTAGCCTTGTCTTCCTTGGCTTCGATGAGGCCGCGCATGAGGAGGTTTCTTAAAATTAAACTGCAATTCACGCCTCTGATCAACTCCAACTCTGCTTTGGAAATTGGGCCTCGGTAGGCAATGACTGTCAAAGCCTCCAGAGAAGGCTTAGTCAGCTCTCCGGTCATCTCGCTTTTAACGAACTTGGATATTAACTCCGAAGTGTCTCCGGAGGTCGCCATTTGGAATTTGTCTTCTATCTGGATGATGACCATGCCTCCATTCCTTTGTTTGTATTCTTCCATTAAGCCCAGGATGATTTTTTCCGTTTCTTTCTTGTCCAGGGAAACCAATTTGGAAATCTCGCTTAAAGACAAAGGTTTATGGGAGATGAAAAGCAATGATTCAATTTGTTTCTTAGGGTTCATATCTTTTCTAAAATAATATCATCAAAAATCCC
Organism: uncultured Gammaproteobacteria bacterium; assembly: GCA_964363385.1. GTDB lineage: Bacteria > Patescibacteriota > Patescibacteriia > 2-01-FULL-39-33 > 2-01-FULL-39-33 > CAYIIA01. Next base: position 1,365 of record CAYIIA010000057.1, on the reverse strand, counting down.
TTTCTGGGTCACGGCCGCTTCCCCGCTCTTAATAAGCTCCAGGACGGCCATGAAAGACACCACCATCTCGTCCCGGCTGTTGGTTCCGCTCAAGAAATTCTTAAAACTCACTTTTCCCAATTCCGCCAATCTGGATCTGAAACTGAAAACCATTTCTTTTAAACTGGCCACCCGGGATATGACTCTCTGAGGCAGATTCACGACGTAGTCTATCCGATTAAAAATTTCCAAAAAAATGTCAGATAATTCCTTGGCTTTCAAGTCCTGGGGCGGAGAAAATGCGGGGGTGAAATTGAAAGCGATCTTCTCCCTGGTGAAGGAAAACTTTTTTTCGCCGATCATCCCTTCCAGCTTCTTAGAGGCGATGAGATAATCCTTATACAGCTTTAATTGGGCTTCCAAGGCCTCAGCGCTGTCCTCTTCCTCGTCTGCGGTCTGAGGCAAGAGGATTCTTGACTTGATGATCAATAGCTTAGTGGCGACTACCAAAAAATCCGCCAGCTCTGTCGCCCCGATATCCTGAGCCTGATCCAAATATGTTAAATACTGGTCAGTCACCTGGGCCAGGGCGATTTGGGAAATGTCCAATTTCTGTGATTCAATGAGGCTCAGCAAAAGATCCAGGGGGCCTTGGAATTGTTCGGTCTTTATCTCGTACATTATCTCTTTTTCTTGGAAACTTTTTTAACAACCTTTTTGGCTTTTTTAACGATCTTCTTCACTTTAATATTCCGCGCTTTCTTTTTGACCTTGGTCATCTGTTTTTTCACTTTCTTAGGGATTTTGTATCCGCCTTTAATGGCGAAATCCGCCAGCTTAGCTTCTTCCAAAGCCAGGAAGTCTTTTACCTTCATAAACACGCTGTCAGTAAAGCTCCCAGTGGAGAAAACCGCCTTTTTAGTCTTAAGCATGGCCTTATCTACCAAGGTTTCCAGTTGGTGCAGTTTGCCGAAGGAAGAAATCGCTCCTGGCTTAATCTTCAAGACCTTGACCATTATCTTTTCATTGGACAAAGAGATTTTTTTGGCGCCCAAGGCTTTCTTAACCTTGTTTAAATCTATTTTCCGATCAGCCGGGACGATGACCAAAGCAAAAGTCTTGTCTGCTTGGACCAGAAGGTTCTTGGCGATCTCTTTCAGTTCCTTTTTTAAAGTCTGAGCGGCGTCAAAAGCCGTGTACACAGTCTTATGGACGATCTCCTCATACGGAGTCCCGCTTTTTTCCAAATAATTTTTTACCGGTTTTGGGATGGACATATGTTTCTATTATTAGTAAACTTGCATAGGCACGACGTTCTGCTTCATGAAAGTGTCATCCACTTTGGAGGAAAAACATTGCCGTCCCGCATCATGGTAATACCATTCG
>CAYIIA010000056.1:0-5411 GCA_964363385.1 uncultured Gammaproteobacteria bacterium | reverse complement strand
GCCGCCGGACAAAAGATTAAGGATCGCGACCGAATCATTGGAAATATATGCGCCCATTGCCGACAGACTGGGCATGAGCAAGATCAAGGGCCAATTGGAAGACCTCTCCTTTCCACATATCTTTCCTCAGGATTACCGCTGGCTTAAGGATATTATGGCTAAGGAATTCAAGAAAAAAGAAAAATACCTGGAAAGGATAAGAAAAACGGTTTTAGCGGAATTAGGGAAAAAGGATGCGCCGGTCAAACTCATTTCCTTCCGCGGACGGACCAAGCACATCTTCAGCTTGTACAAAAAACTGCTAAGGCCGGAAATAAACCGGGACATCTCCAAGGTCAGGGATTTTCTGGCCCTGCGCCTCATCGTCCCGTCTGTCTCTGACTGCTACACCGCCCTGGGCATCATCCACCAGCTCTTCAAGCCCATGCCGGGACACATCAAGGACTACATCGCCCAGCCCAAGCCCAATGGCTACCAATCTTTGCATACTTCAGTTTTTACGGAAGACGGGGGTATGGTGGAGTTCCAGATCCGCACGCCTAAGATGCACGAAGAAGCAGAGTACGGCATTGCCGCGCATTGGCATTACAAAGAAACCGGAAATAAAAATCCGGACAAAAAGAACTTGCGCTGGATTGAGGAGCTCATTAAATGGCAGAAACAGATCCAGGACAACGACCAATTCCTTAAAGATATCCGCTTGGACATATTCCAAAACCGGATCTTCGTGTTTACGCCGAAAGGAGACGTCATTGACCTGCCGGAGAACGCCACGCCCCTGGACTTCGCCTACCATGTCCATAGCTCCCTGGGCGACAAATGCGTTGGAGTGAGGATTAACGACCAATTCGTGAGTCTGGAGTCTGTTTTGAAAAGCGGCGACATTGTTGAAATTATTACGGACAAAAACCGGAAAGGGCCTAATGCGGACTGGCTGGATATGGTCAAAACTTCCATGGCTAAGAGTAAAATCCGAGGAGCTTTAAACAAACAGAAGCATCCTTGATTTTTAACCGAAAATGGATTAAACTGCGAGCATGAAAATACTATATATCATCACTCTCCTCTCCTGGGGAGGCGCCCAGAAGTATGTCTTTGATCTCTCTTCTGATTTGAAAGATTCTTTTGACGTTGTCATTAGCGGAGGAGAAGAAAACAAAGGGGAATTAGCGGAAAGAATCTTAAAAGAAAATATCCGGCTCATTACTCTGAAAAACTTAGTCAGGGAGACCCGTCCTCTCAATGATATTAAGGCGATCTTTGAAATCAAGAAAATGATTGAATCCGAAAAACCCGATGTTGTCCACTTAAACAGCTCTAAAGCCGGAATCGTGGGATCCATTGCCGCCAGACTTTCCAAACACAAGGCTAAAGTTGTATTTACCTGCCATGGCTGGGTGTTCAATGAAGACTTGGGTTTTTTAAAGAAAAAAATATATTTGTTTTTGGAAAAATTCACCGGAAGGTTCAAGGACAAGATCGTCTGCCTGACTGAGTTGGACAAAAAAACGGCTTTGGAAAAAGGCCTTGTTCCGGAAGAAAAACTTTCCGTAATCTACAACGGGATTAGCGAGATCCATTTCTTTTCCAGGGAAGAGGCCAGGAAAAAATTGGGTTTGCCCCAGGAAAAGAAAATTGTGGGGACCTTGGCTAACTTTTTTCCGGCCAAAGGTTTGGAGTATCTCATTGAAGCTTCCCGGTCTTTTGATAATTCTCTGACCATAGTCATTGGAGACGGACTTTTAAGGAAAAAACTGGAAGAAAAAATCATTGATTCTAATCTGCAAGACAAATTCCTGCTTTTGGGAAAGATTGACGAGGCTTCCCGGTACTTAAAGGCTTTGGATGTTTTTATCCTAACCTCCACCAAGGAAGGCTTGCCTTTTTCCCTTTTAGAAGCCATGTCTGCCGGACTGCCCATTGTCACCACCAATGTCGGGGGCATTCCTGAGATTATTAATGAAAGGAATGGAATCTTAATTGAACCTAAAAATCCGAAGATTATCTCAGAGAAAGTGAATCTTCTCATTCATGATCTTGATTTAAGAGAAAGACTCTCATTCCAGGCTAAAGCGGATGTTAAGGAAAGATTTACAAAAAAGAAGATGACAGAACAGACGGCAAGAGAATACTAAAAACATATCCTTATTTCATCAGCTTCTTCAAGATATCCTGGTACTCTTCGTTGGAAAAGAATTTTATCACGATCTGTCCCGCGCCCCCGATTTTCCTCACGTCCACTTTGGTGCCGAAATAATCCTGCAATTCCTCTTCTTTGGCTCTAGCTTCCGGATCTGAGGGTATCTTGCGGAGCTGTTTCTTCATGACTATCCCTCTTCCGGCTTTTTCCGTCTGGCGGACATTCCATTTCTCCGCCAGAATCTGGTTTAACACATTTATCTGATCCTCTTCCGGTAATCCGGCTAGAACTCTGGCATGGCCTTCGGATATCCGGTCAGCCATAACGGCCTCCTTCACTTGAGGAATGGTGTTTAAAATCCTCATGGTATTGGAAATGGCTGACTGATCCTTCCCTAATCTCTTAGCCAGCTCGCCTTGGTTCAAATTGAATTCTTCCATTAGTTTGCGGTAGGCTAAGGCCGCTTCCAAAGGATTAAGATTCTTTCTCTGGATATTTTCAATCAAGGCTAGTTCCAATTTCTTCTGTTCATTAACATCCCTTACCACGGCTGGTACGGTCTTAAGGCCCGCGCTCTTGGCGGCCCGCCACCTTCTTTCTCCGGCAACGATCTGGAATTCACGGTCATTCATCCTCACTAGGATAAGGGGCTGGATGATGCCGTGCTCTTTAATGGAGTCAGCTAATTCATCCAGGCTTGCCTGGTCGAAATTCTGCCTCGGTTGGTTGGGATTGGGGAAAATATTCTCTACCGGGATCTCGGAAATCTTCTCCTTGTCTCCACTTTGAGAAGTCGGTTCATCCGCCTGCAAGATCTTGCTTTTCTGAGGGATCAAGGAATCCAATCCCCGGCCCAAGCCGGAAGTTTTGTTCATATGGTATGGGTTAGATACAAAAATTCTTTGGCTAATCTTTCATACGCCCTGGCGCCTTTGGATCTGGGATCATAGCTTAGTATCGTCTGGCCGTAGCTGGGCGCCTCGGACAATCTTACGTTTCTGGGAATGACGGAACGGAAAATTTTATTTGGAAAATGGTGGTACAGTTCCTGGAGCACGTCATTGGCTAATTTGAAACGGCTGTCATACATGGTTAAAACCGCGCCCATGATATCCAGTTCCGGCTTCATATGCTCTCTAATGAGATCTATGGTGGAAACAAGCTGGCCCAATCCTTCCAAGGCGAAGTATTCAGCCTGGACCGGGATCAGGACCTGATCCGAGGCTACTAAGCCGTTAATGGTCAAAAGCCCCAAGGAAGGCGGGCAGTCTATGATGACATAGTCGAAATCGTTTTTTATTTCCAATAGATTGTCATATAGCCGGTATTCCCTCCTGTCCAAATTAACCAACTCTACATTAGCTCCGGCCAGAGACATGGTAGATGGGGCAAGTTTGTAGAAATCATGCTGGGTATCCAAAACAATATCCCTGAAAGAATATGGTCCGGTTAAAACTTCGTATACGCCTTTTTCCCGGTCTTTGGGAATGCCTAAATTAGAGGTGGCGTTGCTTTGCGGATCCAAGTCCACGAGTAAGACGAACTTGCCGAATTTGCTCAGATAGGCGGCCAGATTAACCGAGGTCGTAGTCTTGCCTACGCCTCCTTTTTGGTTGACGACGGAAATAATTTGTCCCATGGATGCATTATACCACAAAAAGTCGATGGACGGCAAAATAAAAAGCGCCGTTTGTGGATTTTAGCAAAGCCACGGCGCGGGACTCTGCTAGTGTTTGTTTCATTGTGTGAAAACATCGAGAAAGATCCTTTGGCAATACGGGCACTGGCTCGCTTTCCTTGCCAGAATAGCTAATGCCCTTGTCTGCCCTTCCGGGGAGAATTTTTTGACAAGACCCCTCTTTTTTCTGAAACCTTCGGTTGTGGTGCACTTATGATCCGACATCTTCCTCACCTCCTCTCTGTCCGGATACTTGAATTTACCACAAAAAAACCGCTGCGTCAAAAATTATTCTTGCCAAAATTCATCTTTTGTGATACACTAAAAAGTGCGTAAACGACGCGGGGTAGAGCAGCCTGGCAGCTCGGCGGGCCCATAACCCGCAGGTCGTGGGTTCAAATCCCACCCCCGCAACAAATTCCTGGCAGGGTAGCTCAGCGGTAGAGCAGTGGACTCATAAGCCATTGGTCGCGGGTTCAATTCCCGCCCCTGCTACCAAGCTAAGAGCCTGAGTGGCGGAACTGGTAGACGCGCACGACTCAAAATCGTGTAGACTTTGTCTGTGAGGGTTCGAGTCCCTCCTTAGGCACCGTTTATTTGATAGCTTGGCGATGTTTTATTAAAGACATTGCCAAGCTATTAATTTAGGAGGTCGGATTCTACAAAAAGGAGAAAAGCATGACCAGCAATGTTTGCAAGGATGTGTTCCGGATCATTTATTTTGTTTTAGGCCTAGCCGCCTTTTTACTAGTGGCCATAGAACTCACCAGCATGGGAAATGTCCTGGCATTCCGCTGTGTTGTTGCCGGCATGATAGCGGCCGCAACCATTGCCTATGCGTTGAGCGATCTTCCCCGGATCCATATAGCTGGCTGGGCCGTTGTCAGCATAATGAGTTCAACCTACATCTTTTTGTAGCCGTTATCCGGCTCTTCCAGCCCCCGACAGGATGCATTCCTGCCGGGGCTTTTTACTTTACTGTTATTTTCTGGTAAAATAATGATAAAGAAATAACTCCTTTCCATGTTTATCACGGTTCATGCCGCTGCCGCCACCATCGTCGGCCGGTTCGTTCCCAACGCCTGGCTAGCCTTCCTTTTGGGATTAGTCTCCCATTTTATTCTGGATATGATCCCGCACGGAGACGAAGAAATGGAAAAACGTTTCTGCGGTCTTAAATTCCGGCGTTTTAGGGAAGAAGAACAGATAAAATTCATGGCCTGGTATGGCAGTATGGATAGTTTCTTTTTAGCCGTCTACCTTATTTTCCTTTTTAAAAACTTTGACTTTGCTCACGCAGACAACGTAGTTTGGGCGATCATCGGGGGGATCCTGCCAGACATCATGGCAGTTTTATACAAAGTCAAAAAGATAAAAACGTTTGAACCTATTAATTGGTTCCATACCAATGTCCATCGGTCTATCATCAACAGATTCAAGATAAACATAAAACTAAAACCAGGAATCTTTATGCAGGTTTGCATCATGATCTTCCTGGTTTGGATGATATATTTTATTTAACAGCCTTGTAGACTTCCAAAGTTTCTTCCGCGCATTTCTCCCAAGTGAACTCCTGGGATTTTTTTATTCCAT
>CAYIIA010000055.1:0-5627 GCA_964363385.1 uncultured Gammaproteobacteria bacterium | reverse complement strand
GGAAACGACAAGACTCTCAACCAGATCATCAATCTGACGGCTAACCTTAACTTAACCTTGGGACTCATCCCAGTGGGGCCAGACAACCGCATTGCCAAACTCTTGGGCATTCCAGAAGGCGAAAAAGCTTGCGACATCCTCTCTGCCCGGATTGTTAAGAAACTGGATTTGGGAAAAATCAACAACTACTATTTCCTTACCTGTATAGAGTTGGGGGGAGAAAAGATTTCCCTGGCCTGCGACAACAGTTTTTTCATTAATTTGGAAAAGGGGGATAATATCATCAATGTCAGCAATCTCAACTTCTACCGCCGGACTCTGACGGATCCGGAAGACGGAGATTTGGATCTTTTCGTGGAGCAGAATGAAAAGGGTTTGTGGCGCCGGAAAGGGGTTTCTTTGAGCCGTTTCCAAAGCAAGGTGATTGAGATAGACAGTCCGAAATCCATTCCCATACTCATAAACGACGAGAAGAGGATCATTAAGACGCCGGCTCACATAAAGATATCCGGAAAAAAACTGAGGATGATTGTAGGGAAGAAGAGATTGTTCTAAAGGTTGTAAGTGTTGTCTGATCTACGATCTATGCTTATTAAGAATATGCCATTGTTTTTATCTTGCCGGTAAATGATTCTCAACTTTCCTTTACAGATGCGGAATATGTCATCTCTTCCTTTTAGCTTTTTTATGTCGAGATTATTAAGATCATGGCCCTTTATTTTTTGCAGGACGAACTTAATAACGCCCCTTTCTTTGGGCGTTAATTTATTTAAGGCTTTTTGAATCTTATCCATTTAGAGCCGGGATAATATTTCTTCTATTCCTACGCCGCCTTTTTTTATCTTGGTGAAATCAATGGCTGGCTCCCAGATATCTGATTCATCAGCGGGGGATATTTTAAAAATCGGCTTGGATTTTTTTAAAACCAAAAAAGAATCTCCTTTATTAATCTTATTGATATAGATATCCATATTTTCCCGCAACTCTTTCAATCCCACGATATTTTGCAACATGTTTTTACTGGTTGGTTTGAATCAACCCTTATTATTTAAGATTATCTTAAGTTTAACTTATAATAAAACAGCTGTCAAGGGACGGCTAAAAACATTGACAAAACCATGCCTGTTTGTTAAATTAAGATGGACAGAAAGTTTCTGTGGAAGTATTCAGTTTGAAGGAGAATTCAGTAATGCCAACGCCTGAGAGAGTCACTTTTCGGAAAAAGTCTTCGTGGCAGAAAGAGGATTGCCTTTTCTGCGATAAAAAGGCGGCCCTGGAAGCTTGCGCATCGAGATTAAATTTCAGCGCAAGTATCCGTTGCTGCAACAAACCGGAATGCAAATCCAAAGCGGCTGAACTGGCTCGCAAAAGCATCCGCGATCCTCTGGCGGCAAGATGATGGGACGGGTACGACTCCACCTTACGGGCCTTCCATTTTTACATCAAAAAAGACACTCCCTTCAAAGGAGTGTCTTTATATATTTTTTTAAACCGCCGCCTCTTCCACCATATCCTTGTTTCCAACTAACCCATCTTCCACAATCATCTCTTCCTCTGTAATCCGTACTATTTGAGATTTATCCACTAGCAAGTCCTGGTTTAGCAATTTAGGCAGCCAGCCTCCGTCAGCCACCACATACCTGATGATCTGCCCGGTCTCAGCCTCCACCTCAAAATCCTTAATCCGGCCCAGAGCCAAACCGCTCTGAGTTTTTACTTTAAGCCCTATGAGTTGTCCAGACGAGAGGGTCATGCTTTTGCCAACGCTTTTTTTCTATCTATGCTCCTGAAAGTAATGATCTGCTGCAGAGCGGTCAGAACCGTAACCACGAACCAATACATCACTAATCCGCCGGGAAGGCTCATGCCGATGACTAGGGTCATAATAGGCATGAAGATTGTCATCTGCTTATTCATCATCGCGGCCATATTCTCGTCCTTGCTGCCTGGAGCCTTTACTTCCGGCTTCTTGCCCACCAACATCTTGGCTTGCCAGAACTGAGCGGCGGCGGCTAAGATCGCCAGAATCCAATTAGACTTGGAAAGATCCAAAAACCCGAAAGCAATTGGGCTTAAGTGTCCAGGGTTGGTAATGAAAGGATAGATAAGGCTTAAACTCTCTGCGCCCAATCCATTAAGAAATACTTGGTATATGGCGAACAAAAAGGGGAGTTGGACCAAGAGGGGCAGGCAAGAAGAAAACGGGCTGACCTTTTCTTCCTTGTACAGCTTCATCATCTCTGAAGCCATTAATTCCTTTTTGTCTTTGTACTGAGCCTTCAGCGCATTAATTTTTGGCTGGAGTTCTTGCAAAGCCTTTTGGGAATGAAGGGATTTAATGGAAAAAGGATACAAAACCAACTTTAAAACAACGGTCAAGAGGATGATGGAGACGCCGATATCATGCCCAGGGATGACATTGTAGAAAAAAACCAAAAGATTTAATAGCGGCTGGTAAAAAATGGTGATCAAGATTTGGATCATATTATTTTATTGGATCATATCCGCCTTTAGACAGGGGGTTGCATCTTAAAATACGGAACAATGCCATTAAACCTCCTTTAATCACCCCGTATTTTTCAATCGCTTGGAGACCGTATTCCGAACAAGTAGGCTGGAAACGGCAATATCCTCCGGGAAAAAATATTTTCATCATCCCATAGTCGAAAGAAAACGTTTTCTGGTAGAACTTGATTATTTTAACCGCTATCATCCGAGGATAATATTTAAGCATGGCCTTAAATTATTTTTTTCAGGCTGGAAGAAAGATCTTCAGACAGTTCTGAGTATTTTTGATCCAAGGCTGACAACTTAGCGCTCACCACAATATCGTATTCCAATCCTTCCAAATTCTTTTTAATGATCTCCCGCATCCGTCTCTTTAGTTTGTTCCTAATAACCGCCTTCTTGGAAATCTTGTTGGAAACAATGACTGCCACCCGGGTTTTACCAGGAGTTTTAAGGAAATAGGCTGCAAAGAAACGGCCGGTGATCTTTTTCCCTAAATTGAAGACTTTTTTAAAATCGTTTTCTTTGGTTAAACGACTGGTTTTGGCAAGCATGGCTGTTACTTAGCCGGGGTCAGTCTTTTTCGGTTCTTTTTGCGGCGGCTCTTTATGACGCGTCGGCCGGTCGCAGAGCTCATCCGGCTACGGAAACCGTGGACCTTGGCCCGGTGCCTCTTTTTAGGCTGGTATGTTCTCTTAGTGGACATAATTTAAAATTAAAATTAACTACCAGAAGAATAACATTTTTCTCCAGCTTAGTCAATTAGGGTGTATGGATTATTAATTATCCACAGATAATTAACAGGTTGTGAGCTTTTTAAATTTCTTTTAGACCATTTCCCTTTCCCTGTGTTTGTGTTAGAATTATATATACTTTTATTTACCTCTATACCGCTATGACCTTCCAAGAAATCTGGCAAGCCACTTTAGGGGAGTTGGAGCTCATCCTTTCCCGCGCCAATTTCATCACCTGGTTTCGAAATACCGGCATCCTATCTATGGAAGGCGCTGAGGTCATCGTTTTTGTGCCCACTCCATTTATTATGGAATGCCTGGAAAAAAAATATTACCAGCCGATCTTAAAGGCTATCCGGAACGTCACTAATAATAATGATATAAAAATCATTAAATTCAAGGTAGAGAGTCTTTCCTCTCTGCCTAATTTAATTCAGCCAATCCAGGTTATTAAGGAAGAAAGAGTTGAAAACCTTCCAACTGAAAACACTCCTGTCAGTGTTGGTCCGGACACGGATTTAAACTTAAAATACAAATTTGTTAACTTTATCGTCGGAAAAAACAATGAATTAGCTCATGCCGCTTCCCTAGCAGTCTCAAAAAATCCAGGAAAAACATATAATCCTTTATTTATCTACGGAGGGGTAGGGCTGGGTAAAACCCATCTTTTACAGGCAATCGGCCACAAAATCCTTGAGGATAACCCAAAAAAGAAAGTTTTATACGTTTCCTGTGAAAAATTCACTAATGATTATATTGCCGCCATCCAGGGAGGCAGGCCAGAAAGCTTTGAAAAGAAATATCGCTTAGTGGATGTCCTTTTAGTAGACGATATCCAGTTTATTTCCGGCAAAGAAAGGACTCAGGAAGCCTTTTTCTACACTTTTAACGAACTTCACCAGCACAACAAACAGGTGGTTATTTCCTCAGATCGGCCTCCCAAAGCCATTGCCGCCTTGGAACACCGTCTAATTTCCCGCTTTGAATGGGGAATGATTGCAGATATCTCAACTCCGGATTTGGAAATTAAGATGGCAATTATTAATTCTAAGGCAAAAGAAAAGAATTTTCCTTTAAAAGCCGAGGTTACCCAGTATTTAGCCACGGTTATCCAAAATAATATCCGGGAGTTAGAGGGGGCTTTGAACCGGATCATCGCCCATACTCAGCTTCAAAATCGGGAGATAGGCCTGGAAGAGGTAAAAAACATAGTCTCTTCCATTATTTCCAATTCCCAAAAGAAACCACTTACTCCAAAATACATTATTAACATCGTGGCTGAGTATTTTGATATCAAAGTAGAAGATATTCTATCTCCCTGCCGTAAAAAAATCCTAACTGAACCTAGGCAGATTATTATGTACCTTATTAGAGAAGAGGTTAAGTCGTCCTATCCGACTATTGGCCAGGAATTAGGAGGCCGGGATCATACGACCGTCATCCATGCCTGCGAGAAAGTGACTAGGGAACTTAAGGATAATGAAAAATTAAGACAGAATATTACAATATTAAAACAAAAACTTTGTTTGTCTTAATAACTTGGGTAAAGGTTTTGGATAAGCCATTTTTAACTTGTGGGTAGTTATGGTAAAAATCCGTTTTTTTAGAAAATTTTATGGGGATAAAAAAAGAAAAAAGTGGATAAAAAATCATTACGTGTTTTTTAAGTAGTTATTCACAGTTTTTAAAGTTTTTTTTCACCAAAATATCCACATAACTTTTAAAAAAATCATATAATTTCCCTTTTAAAATCATACAATTAACCATTATCCACTTTTCCACAAGCCTTATTATAATGATTAATTATATATTATATATAAATAACTAAAACTTATATGAAAATATCCTGTACTCAGGAAAATTTAAACCAAGGATTGAATATAGTCAGCCACATCGCCAATAAAAACGCTAATTTACCAATCCTAAGCAACATCCTTTTTAAAATTGAAGATAAAATTTTAACCTTGATCGCAACTAATTTAGAAATAGGAATAACCACCCAAGTAAGAGGAAAAGTGGAGCAAGAAGGCGAATTCAGCGTGGACGCCAAACTTTTTAATGATTATGTCTCACTTCTTCCTCGGGAAAGAGTGGATTTAGAATTGGAAGAGAGCAACGTAAAAATCAATTGCCAGAAACAAAACACAAAAATAAAAAGCTTTCCTGGGTCGGATTTTCCCTTAATTCCAAAAATTAAGAAAGAAAATCCATATATTATTACAGTAAAAAACCTTAAAAGCGCCATAAACGAAACAGCTTTTTCAGTTTCCACTTCTGAGGCTAGGCCGGAGCTTTCCGGTGTTTTAATCCATTTAAATGAAGGAAAAATGGTGCTGGCCGCCACAGACAGTTATCGTTTGGCAGAAAAAAAGATTTCTTTAGTGG
>CAYIIA010000054.1:0-5651 GCA_964363385.1 uncultured Gammaproteobacteria bacterium | reverse complement strand
TACAACCCTTGATTTTACAAGATTTTTATAATACAATATTGGTAACAATCATATGAACTTGAATCTCAAAAAAAGCAAGCAAATCATTAGCCGACTGACGCCTTTTATCGGCATCGTCCTCTTTGTTCTTATTGCCAGAAAAATAAACTTCTCCTACTATCTCCATGAGCTGCCTCCGATAAACTGGTGGCTGATCCTGGCCGCGCCCGCCCTCATGGCTCTGATGCTGCTGATAAAAAGCTGGCGTTGGCGGATGATCCTGAAAAAACAAGGGATCGCATACAGTTTCAAAAGAAGTCTCGGCCTTTATTTGATGGGGATCTATTTCGGAGCCATCACTCCCAGCCGCGTCGGCGAACTCGGAAAAATATACTACTTGAAAAAGGACCAACGTTCACTTACAGACTCGTCTATTGTTACGATTTTGGACAAAATCATTGACTTTGGCTTTGTCCTTGTCTTTGGCTTAGCCGGCCTGGCTCTTTACCATAAATATTTTCAATTGAACACTTACTTCATGGCTGGAGGCCTTACCGTCTTGATAATCGTATTGGCCTCGCTATACTACGTAAAAAGCTACCTGCCCAAGCTTCATGAAAAGATCTCCCAGGCTAAACAAAAATTCAAATCAACGATATTAAATTACCATTTTTCAGACTATCTGTCAATCTTAATTTCTACTATAATCTCCTGGTTAATCTACTTCATGATCGCCTACGTCTTAGGCAGAAGCATTGGATTGGAAATCAACTTCTGGTACGTGGCTCTGGTTATGAATTTGGCGTCTCTAGCCAGCATCCTGCCTATTTCAATCATGGGCCTGGGCACCAGGGAATCTGTTTTCATCTTCTTCTATCTGATCCAGGGAGCAAACAAAGAAATGGCAGTCGCGGTTTCAATGCTGATCTTCCTTAATAATCTTCTGCCGGTCATCGCTGGCTTCATCATCTGGCTGATGAAAAACAAAAGGGTTGCGGTTTAAGCCATAATCCTTATTTTTCAACCACAATCCAACTGTAATTCAAACGATTAAGCGCCACCACTGCGCGACTTAGGACTTTTCTGGCCAGTTTGGTTAGCGCACTGTCCTCTTTACTGGAAAAACCCGCTGTTTTTTCTTTTTTTTCTACTGTCGCAATCTTATCATTTAACAAACCCAACCTAAAAAGGCACTCCTTAATACTCATATTAAACTGGTCAAAATCCCTTCTGCCGCTGGCTACGGCTTTAAACCCCGCTTTTACCAATATGTCTTTAAGGTTTTTTTGATTGAAATAAAAAAGATGCTCGTTATAAAAATTCTTCGTCCTATAATCTCTTTTTCTAAAAGCATAAGCCTCGATGTCCGGGGTCTCAATAATCAGCTTGTCACCTTTCTTCAAGCCGTCAAAAACCAGTTTCAAAGACTCAAGCGGATCAGGCAGGTGCTCAATAACATGAAAAAGAGCGACTGTGTTAATATTGTTTTCTCTGACGACTCTGCAGATATCGCTTAAACAACCTTCTATCACCCGCAGATTATTGTCTTTGATAAAATCCGCGTTTTTTATGCTTGGCTCCAGCCCCAACACGTTCCTATACCCCTGGAGCGTCAGGGTCTTTAAAAATATGCCGTCGCCTGTGCCCACATCCAAAAGATTATTTAAATCGGCATATTTTTTGAAAATCGCTATTCTCTGCCGTGAATTAGAGCTCCGGCCTTTGACTTTTTCCGAACCGAGATAAATATGTTCTTCCCGGTAGCAATCCGGGTCGATGTCAAAATCTTGACGCCAAACCAAGCCGCAATTAACGCATTTCTTCATCGGCAAATCGTTTAAAACCAACCCGACGGAACTGTTTCCGCAGATCTGACATTCGTTATGCATGGTCCCCGGTTATTTATTTAAAAAATCTTTTTACGCTTTAAAAATCTTTAATCCGATCTTAAACTTCTGGCCAAGCTCGCTGAAAGACCTTAACCTAAAAAGCCTCTTCCAGACATAACTCGGCCTTAAATAGAACGAGCGGTAAGCTTGGTTCAGTATTTTAATCAGCTCTTCCCGGCTGAAATTTTCCTCCCAGAGAGGCGGCCTGAATTCGGCCGACGGGTTGAGAGCGAACTCCTGCCAGACGTCTTTTTTGACTAAACCGTTTTTTAGGGCCATATTATACACTTCTGTGGCCGGATAAAGGGCTAGAACGGAAAAAAGCACGTAATCCGGCTTTAATTCTTTAGCTAATCTTATTGATTGCTTGATATCCGCCATGGTTTCTCCTGGACAGCCCACCATGAAGTAGGCGGTTGTTTCTATGCCGACATCCCTGGTCATTTTGAAAGCGCGCTTTACCATATCCGCGGTAATCCCCTTGCGCAAGTTTTGCAATATTCGATCCACACCGGATTCAATGCCATAATGAATTCGGGAACAACCCGCTTTTTTCATTAACTTCAACAGTTCTTCGTCGACCGTATTGACTCTGGCTCTGACGTCCCAATAAATCTTCAGGTTTCTCCTCATTATCTCCTCGCATATATCCACGACCCTTTGGCGGTTAATGGTAAAAGTATCGTCATAAAAGAAGACTTCCTTGATGTCCAGTTTCACTATCTCCTCCATTTCATCGACTACGTTTTTGGCGGAACGCGCCCGGAAGATTTTCCCTAAGTGAGGCCGATCGCAAAAAACGCATTGGTAAGGACAGCCTCGGGAAGTAAACATTGTCGTCGTTGGATTAGCCTTTGCCATAGTGGAAAAATACTTCTTGTATTCAGTCAGTTCCCGGGCAGGAAAAGGCAGCGAATCCAAATCTTGGATCAATTCTCTTGGTCCGGTATTAACAACATTCTTGTCGTCCTTGAAGACAAGGCCTTTTATGGTTTTCAATTTTTCCTTGTCGTCGAGGTTGTTGATCAGGTCAAGACAAGGCAATTCCCCCTCTCCCAAAACCACATAATCAATATTCAGGCCGTTCAAAGTTTCTATGGGGTAAAGATTGGCGTGAGGTCCGCCGACGATTATCTTTGCTGTCGGTAAAAACCTCCTGATCTGGCCGATCAATTTAATAATATCGATCATTAAAAAAGAAATCAGGGTGATGCCGATAACTTCCGGGTTTTCCTGCAACAGATAATCCTTTAATTCTTCTTCGTTTTTGGATTTGAATTCCAAATCCAGGATCTTTACTTCATGACTGGTATATTTCTTCAGATAAGAAGCCACGTACAAGATTCCCAGAGGCGGCAATGATCCCCGGCCTCCCTCCACTACTTCCGGAACATTGGCGGTAATCAGATTATCCGTGGGCGGATTGATAAATATTATTTTCATCGGTTAATTATCAAATTTCTTAACGAACTTTTTATCAACTATCTTATTCAAAATTTTCTTTTTTATGAAAAGCGGGGTTAGATTATACACTTTGATCAAAAGCCTCTTAATTTTCAGCTTATGGCTTGTTTTCAGCTTTGGCCACACCGAAGAAAACCGATTGTACTCCATAATCTCATCAAGCCGGTATTTCCGGGGTATTAATTGTGACTGGCTCTTCGGATGGCCGACAATGATATAGGCGATCGGTGAAAAAGACCGCGGAATGTTGAAAATTTTCCTTAATGAGCCGGCGGATGGCAGATGGCAGATCCAACAGGCGCCTAAACCCAAATCCGTGGCAGTCAAAAGCAGATTTTGTATGGCGGCCGAAGCGCTCTGAATATGATCGGCATAATCCAGATTGTGGGTTTGGTTGTTATAAACGACCAACACTCCCAAAGGCGCTTTTCCAATCAGGACCGAGCCGCCCTCATCGACTAATCTTTTCTTGATCTCAGGATCGTCGACTATGATAAACTTCCAGCCCTGGACATTGCAGGCTGACGGGGCGCATGTAGCCGCTTCTACCAGCTTCTTCACTAGATCGCGATCAACCGCCTGATCAGAAAAATTCCTAATGCTGCGGCGGTTTTTTATGGCTTCGCTTATATCCATACGTATAAAAATTATTTTTTGATTTTTTTATCCTTCTGCCACGGGAAAAACATATCCGTATACACATTCCAAACATCGCATTTTCCGCAGATGGGAACCTGGCTGTATTTACCCTCGAGATGAAACTGACGGTATTTTTTTATCAGATCGGAATTCCAAATTTCATTCACGGTTTTTTCCCGGACATTGCCGATGACGGCTTTTCTTCCGTAATCATCGCAACAGATCGAAACATCGCCATTATGATGGATGGCCGGAGAAAACCAAAGATGATAGCAAGGATGCCTGCGAGCGTTGGCCTTGATATGGCTTGTATTGATATTCCCGCCGTAATTATGCTTGTCTTTCACTTCAACAATGACTTTTTCTTTTTTCCATTTGGCAACAAATACGGCCACTTGCGATTCCGTGTCTTCATCGACGATCATCCGGACAAAAATCTTCGGCTGGAGGGACTTTCCCCTTATTTTCACCAGTTCCCTTATATTATTCTCCACTTCCGCCAGTTTATCCGAACCGGTCTTGTAATGGTAGGTTTCCGCCACCGGACTCAGGAAACTGATCGCCACTTTATCCACTTTGATTCTGACCATTTTTTCGGCGATGGCTTTTGACAATAATATGCCGTTAGTGGTCAGATTGATGCTGTTTTTAGGATTGACTTTCTTTATATACTCCGCCATTTCCATGATGTTCGGGCTAAGCAAAGGCTCACCTGACAAGTGAAGACAGAAATTCCTCGGACCGTAATGAGAAGCCTCATCAACGATCTTTTTAAATAAATTCAAATCCATGTTTCCGATCAGAGTATCGCCCGTCGTCCGCGCGCAGATCCGGCACTGCAGATTGCAGGCCGAGGTTGACTCCAGAAAAAGATGCTGCGGGAAATCCAAGGCGATCATCCTTTGGATGAACAACTTTTTAAGCCAGCTCATAGGCGGCCAGTTGCTGTAACGATCCAGCCTGCTGATATTTATCTTAGCGGACAGATAGCTGAAAATTTTGTCCTTGGCGGTCGAGGATGGACCGGTTTTCTTGCCCAGGAACGTCTGCTTGAAAGAGATGCGGATGAAAATCAGGATGCCGGTAAGCAGCCTTTTTAAAGCGCTGAAAGAACTAATCTGTCTCATTTTGGAAATAATATATTTCGGCCTCAGATAAAACTCTCGAAAGGCTCTTTTCTGCCAACGGACCAATCCTTCCTTGGAAATCTCATCCTGGATTAAAATAGGCGGGGTATTGGTAAGAGGAGCGAAATCCTCCCACTTGGTGTCTTGATTGACGGTTTTTTTCGCTTTGGCTATCTGATAAAGTTCAGTGCCGGGAAAAGGCGAGGTGATGAAAAAAGTGGCGTTATCCAAAGGCAGGCTTTTAACAAACTTTATGGTCTGTCTTATTGTCTCCTCGGTTTCGCCGACATTGCCGAACATGAAGCTGGCGTGGGCTAAAATGCCGTTTTCTACCACTAGTTTGACTGAACGGCGCGCTTCATCCAGGGTGGCCCGTTTTTTCATCAAATCCAAAATCTTCTGCGAACCGGATTCCAAACCGAATGATATCTTTTTGCATCCGGCTTGTTTCATTTTCTTAGCCAATTCGTCAGTCAGGGTATTGGCTCGGGAAAAAGCGACCCAGGAGATGTTTAAACCGCGATCAATAATCTCATTGCATATCTCCAAAGCT
>CAYIIA010000053.1:0-5737 GCA_964363385.1 uncultured Gammaproteobacteria bacterium | reverse complement strand
AACTGTTGGCCGACACTTTCGACATCCCGCATATCTCCACCGGACAAATTTTACATACCATTAAATCCGATGCTTCCAATTCGTTGTCGGCCGAGGTCATCAGCTACATGGATAATGGCAAGTTAGTCCCGGACGATCTAGTTAATAGTCTAGTTTTGGATAGGATTAAAAATAAAGACTGCGAATTCGGTTTTCTTTTGGATGGATATCCCAGAACCCTGGAACAAGCCAATGTTATCGATGCTAATTCAGATCTGGATTATGTCTTCCTGATCAACGTCAGCGATGAGACTGTGGTGGAAAGGATTTCCGGAAGAAGAGTCTGCAAAAACGGCCACACCTGGCACCTGAAATATGCCCCATCCAAGGCAGAAGGTGTCTGTGACACCTGCGGAGAATCTCTTTTCCAAAGGGATGACGACAAGGAAGAAGTGGTCAAGAGCCGTCTGGATGTCTTCCATACCAACATGGAACCTATCCTTAAATTTTTTGAAGACAAAGGAATGTTAATTAAAGTGAACGGCGAACAGCACATTGAAGGCGTGTTCCAGGAGATGGTCAGGCGTTTGGTATATGATTTAAGAGAAAAAACTTTGAGATAAATGAGGAAGACGGCTCTGCGGAGCCGTCTTTTTTGACAAATCCCCCCAAAAATGGGAGAATTAAATCAATGGTTAAACTAAAAAACAAAGAACAGATAGAAAAGATGGGAAGAGGCGGAAATATCCTGGCTTCGGTTTTGGATGCGGTCTGTAAAAAAGTAAAGCCCGGAATAGGCACCAAGGAGTTGACTCTTCTAGCAGAGCAACTGATCCAAGAAAAGGGCGGAAAACCCAGTTTCTTGGGTTACGAAGCCTCCTGGGCTGAAAGCCTGTATCCAGCCGCCTTGTGCGTCTCCATAAACCAGGAAGTCGTCCATGGTCTGGCTGTGCCCAATCGCATCCTTGAACAAGGGGATATTGTCGGCCTGGATTGCGGTTTAGAGTACGAAGGCATGTTCACGGACATGTCCATGACCGTAGGGGTGGGGAAGATCAGTAAAGAGGCAAGGAAGTTAATCCGAGTAGCGGAAGAATGTTTGTATTACGGGATTAAAAGGATTAAGCCCGGAAGGAAGATCTCAGACATTTCCAAAGCGATCCAGAAGCATGCGGAAGAAAACGGATTTTCCGTGGTTTACCAGCTTGTCGGCCACGGCGTCGGATTCAAGGCCCATGAGGATCCGGAAGTGCCGAATTATTTCAATCCTCAGCTTCCGGACTTGGAATTGAAGCCGGGAATGACTCTGGCCGTTGAGCCCATGGTCAATATGGGAGGAGCGGAAATCAAAACCTTGAAAGACGGTTGGACGGTAATCACTTCGGACAAAAAACTTTCCGCCCATTTTGAACACACCGTGGCTGTGACAGAGAAAGGATACATGATTTTAACCAAATGAAATACCTTGGCATAGATTACGGCGAATCCAAAGTAGGGCTTTCTCTGGGAGACAGCGAGAGCGGCTTGGCTTTTCCTTACAAAATCATTAAGAATAATGGTTGGCATAATCTATCCCAAGAAATCGCGGAGATTTTGGAAAAGGAAAATATCGGAAAAATCGTCATCGGCCTGCCTCTTAATTTATATTCTAAAAGATCCAAGCAGACCATGGCCGTTAAGAAGTTCGCAGACGACTTAGCTGAAGAAACAGAAAAGGAAATCGCCTTGCATGATGAAAGATTCACCAGCCAGCAGGCTCAGAAAATGGGCAGCGGATCCAGAGACGACGATGTGGCCGCGATGATCATGCTACAGAGCTATTTGGACAAAGTATGACCACTCTTACCCAGGGGATTGTTTTGAGGCACCAGGATTACGGCGATTATGATCGCCAGTTTTTGATTTACACCCGGGATATGGGCAAGATCTCGGTCATTGCCAAGGGAGCCAAGAAGATAACTTCCAAACTCAACTCCCACATGGAACCATTTTTAATTTCCCAGATAATGGTTGCTAATGGCAAAGTTTTCAAAAGATTAGCCGCGGCCCAAACATTGTCTTCCTTCAGGAATATTCCAAAAGATTTGGAAAAAATCGTCATCGCCCAGTATTTTTTAGAATCTCTTGATCTTTTTTTAGGCTACGAGTTCTGTGATTAATTTGTTTTTCTTTTAACAAAAGGATTCCTTTCGTCTTTGGACCGGAGCGAGTCCAGGAAAGAAAATCTAGTTTTCCTAAATAAATTTATTTTTGAGGTTTTAAGCCAGCTAGGATATTGTCCGGTAATCAGGTCCAGGAACCAGAGAGGCGTAGCTCTCGAACTCCATCATTTAATCCTGGAAGTCGGAGAAAGGCCGGTGAAATCTTTTGACTGGCTCATTAGGTTATACGATTGACACCCCCATCTGATTCGTGTCTTGACTGAGAAAAAAGCTCTTGCCAAAAGAGCTTTTTTTCCATATAATTAAAATATCTAATTTAACTTAAAGTATATATGGAAAGAACCATTATTTCGGAGGTAAAAGCGGGTAAGGAGGCAAAAGTCTCGGGCTGGGTGCATGCCAGACGGGATCATGGCAAAATTATTTTCATCGATCTCCGCGACCGGAGCGGTGTGCTTCAAGTGGTTTTTATTCCGTCCAACAAAGAGGTGTATGCCATGGCTCAGACTTTAAGGAGCGAGTTTGTGGTGGAGATTAAGGGAGAGATCAATGAACGGCCGGCGAATATGGTCAATGACAAGATTCCGACCGGAAAAATTGAGATGTTGGCTACGGGCTTGGAAGTTTTAAATGAAGCCAAGACAACTCCTTTTGAATTAGACAAAGATACTTCAAAGATTAACGAAGAAACCAGGCTGAAGTACCGATATCTGGATTTAAGGACGGAAAGGATGAAAAATAATATGATCATGAGGCATAAGGTCATTAAAAAAGTCCGTGATTTTTTTGACACTCAGGATTTTTTGGAAATCGAAACTCCCATCCTGACCAAGGGTACGCCCGAGGGAGCTAGGGAATTCATGGTGCCTTCCCGCATCTGGCCTGGTAAGTTCTACGTCCTGCCTCAGTCTCCTCAGCAATTCAAACAGCTTTTAATGGTGGCTGGCGCGGAAAAATATTTCCAAATAGCCCGCTGTTTCCGGGACGAGGACACCAGAGGAGACCGCCAAGCGGAATTCACTCAGATTGACGTGGAAATGAGCTTTGTCAGCCAGGGAGAGATTTTGGATCTCATTGAAAAAATGATGATCGATATTGTTAAGGATTTGTATCCAAACAAGGTAATAACCAAGCTTCCTTTCCCGCGCTTGAGTTATGCGGAGGCCATGGAAAAATACGGGTCAGACAAGCCGGATCTTAGGAAAGACAAGGAAAATCCAGATGAGCTGGCTTTCTGCTGGGTTATAGACATGCCGATGTTCAAGAAATCCGAAGCTGAGAAGAAACTCGTGGCAGTCCATCATCCGTTCACTATGCCGGTCAAGGAAGATATGGAGCAGTACCCGGATGAGCCTTTGAAATGGCGCGCCTATGCGCATGACTTGTCTTTGAACGGCAATGAGATCTGGGGCGGGTCCATCAGGATCCATCGCCAGGATATCCAACAGAAAGTTTTTGAGATCTTGGGCGTGAAGCAGGAAGAAATTGAGAACAGATTCGGACATATGTTGGAAGCTTTTTCCTTTGGCGCTCCGCCTCATGGCGGGATTGCCTGCGGTTTGGACAGGGTGATGGCGATATTGCAAAACGAACCGAATATCCGCGAAGTGATCGTCTTTCCCAAGACTGGAGACAGCCGGGATCTGATGATGGACGCTCCCAATTACACTGCTAAGAAAGCTTTGAATGAGGCGCATATCCAGATTGCGGACGATGTCATTGCTGAAGCTAAGAAAAAAGGGGAGAATCTTTTCGGGGAGCAGACGGAGTTAGCAGATTAATTGTTTAATAAACTTATTTTAATAAACCCACTCGGAAGGTGACAAATATGGAACTAACCTTAAAAGAAGTCAAAGCCAATCCCAAGATCCAGGATTTTATTGAAAAGACCGAACAGCTCCTGGATGCTATCGGTTACACGGACCATGGCAAAAGGCATGTTAATCTTGTCTCAGATCGAGCCCGTTCTTTGGCGCAGAAATTGGGGTTGAAGAAGCAGGATCAGGAATTAGTTAGCATCGCCGGATACTGCCACGACATGGGAAATTTTTTGGGAAGAACCCAGCATCATTACTGGGGCGCTTTTCTATTTTCCCAAGTTTTCATGTCTTTAATGGAAGACTCTTCCGGCATCACTACGGTAATGCAAGCTATTGCATCACATGATAAAGACGACTTGAAATTAGTCAATAAAATTTCCGCCATTTTAATTTTGGCGGATAAGTCCGATGTGCATAGAGACCGGGTCAGGACCAAGGATTTAAAAACCATTAAATCCGACATCCATGACCGGGTCAACTATTCCGTCGTCAAGAACGATTTTTCTTTCAAGGGAAAGGAAATAATCCTGAGATTGAAAGTGGATACCAGAATCACGGATCCTTTGGAATATTTCGAGATCTTCACTGATCGCATGGCTTTCTGCCGGCAGGCCGCCAAATATCTGGGTTGCAAGTTTAAATTGATCATCAACGATTTTAAGCTTTCCGCCTAGATATGACCCTCTCCAAACTGCAAAAGTACATCTTGCGCCAAGGATTGGAGGGGCGCGTTTCAAAGAATATTTTAGAAAAGTTTTATTTGAAAGAACCCAGACCGCCTAAAGACAAATTAGACGTCATCACCAAAAGCGCGGAGAGATTGATTAAAAGAGGATTAATTAAAGGCGTGGGCATTAAGACAGCGGAGAGGTGGTTCATTAGGGAACTAATCTTGACTCCATCAGGAATCAAACAAGCCAAATTACTATTAGGCCGGCAGATCAAACTGCCATTTAAAAAATAACTAAAAAACCATGGAACATGCAAAAGGCAAAGGAGCGCTTGACGCTTTTCTTAACCTTCTCACCCTGGCCTCTCTGGGTTGGTTTTCCATCACTTTGGGCAGGGCATTTTTTCTCCTTTTTGATAAATTTTTCAATCCCAAGATCGGAGGATTGCAATTTGACGACCAATACGGCCTCAAAGTCGCCATCGCTTCTTTAATCATCGTCACCCCGGTTCTCTTGGCGACCATTAATTTTTTGCATTACAAATACAAAAAAGAGGAAATAAACCACCAGAGCGGGATCTACCGCTGGCTCACTTACCTTATGCTGTTTGTGGTTTTTTTGGTTATCATCGGGAGCCTCATAACCCTGGTTTTCAATCTTTTAAACGGAGACTATACTCTGGCTACCATGTTAAAGATCATGACTGCTTTGATAATCGCGGGTGGCATCTTTGGCTACTACTTCTACGACTTAAGGCGGAAAGATTATGCCAAGCCCAGCATGGTTTCAAAGGTTTTCCTGGCAGCGGTAATCATTCTTTTCGTGGTTTCCCTGATCTCCAGTTTTTCCATCATGGACACTCCGGCCCAATCCAGATTGAGAAAATTGGACCAGACCAGAGTGGATCATCTCACCCAGCTTAATCAGTGGATTATTTACGCCTACAGCCAGAACAAAGCCTTGCCTCAGGATTTGAGCGCTGATATCCTTTCCCAGATCAAGGATCCGGAAACCAACCAGCCTTATGAGTACAGAGTTTTAGGTGAAAAAGAATTTGAGCTTTGCGCCACCTTCGGCATAGAAGCAGAAAGGCCGAGGGATTACG
>CAYIIA010000052.1:0-5860 GCA_964363385.1 uncultured Gammaproteobacteria bacterium | reverse complement strand
CTTTTCAAGGATAAAATAGTGGCAGTGGTAGGGGGTGGCAATGCCGCCATGGAAGCCGCTGAATATATGGCAAAATTAGCTAAACAGGTTTTTGTCATCCATCATAGCGATGAGTTCCGGGCTGAACCGGAATTAATCTCGCAAGTCAGAGCTTACAAAAATGTAAAATTCATCTGTTTCAGCAATATAACCGCCGCGCAAGGAGAAAAGAAATTAAGTTCCGTGACTATAGAAAACAGCCAGAATGGAAAAAAAGAAGAATTAAGCCTGGACGGCTTGTTCATAGAGATCGGTTACGAAGCCAATTCAGGCTGGGTTAAAAAATTAGTCGCGTTGAATGGGAAAGGGGAGATTATTACGGAGAAAGACGGCCGGACTTCGGCTAAAGGAATCTTTGCGGCCGGAGATTGCTCAGACAGCAGTTTCAAGCAAATTGTAATTGCGGCCGGAGCCGGCGCTACAGCCGCTTTGTCTGCCTACAAGCATGTCGTCGCTTCAACGGGCGTCCGGGAAGTGGAAGGATTAGGCCGATGCGAACTGGTCGGAACGGAAAAAACCGCCAAGGTGAAATTGGAAAAATAATATGAGTCCTAACCGGGATTGGGAAAAAGCTCTTTTGGAAAACGGGTATTTGAATATCGTCGGTTTGGATGAAGCAGGAAGAGGAGCTTGGGCCGGACCGGTTGTGGCCGCCTGTTTAAGATTCGAATTTAAGAACAAAAAAAGAGGCCTGCCTGATATCAACGACTCCAAGCTGTTAACGGCTGAATGCCGAAAAAAAATTTTTTCCTGGTTGACAGATAATTTTGACTTTGGTATCGGGGTGGTGGCTAATGAATTGATTGATGCCATCGGTATCGTCAAGGCGACAAAGCTGGCCATGGAACAGGCCATCGGGCAATTAAATAATCCGCCGGACTATCTTTTAATTGACGCTCTGAGATTGGAAAACAAAATCAAGCAGGATAATATAATCAAAGGCGACAGCCGGATTTGGAGTATCGCCGCCGCTTCCATTATCGCCAAGGTGGCCAGAGACAGGATCATGGATTGCTACCATGAGAAGTATTCTGAATACGGATTCAACCAGCATAAAGGATACGGCACCCGCAAACACTGGGAAAACATCCAAAAGGCAGGGATTTGCCCTTTGCATCGCCGGTCTTACCAGCCTATTTCCCGGTTTTGACTTTTTTAAATAGGTGATATAATATATTAAAGAGAAATTTTCCATAAAAATGGCCAGTGAATTCAAGAGCGGAAATGAGCTCATAACCATCGATGTCATCGCTAAAGCCGGTGTGGAGTCCGGCATGCGGGTCGGTGATTTGGGTTGCGGAAATCTGGCGTATTTCACTCTGGCGGCGGCTAAAGCCGTAGGCAAGACTGGAATCGTCTATGCCGTGGATATCTTGAAGTCCGTCTTGAACTCCGTGGAAAATCTGGTCAAACAGAACGGCTGGGAGAATGTTAAAATCGTCTGGTCAAATTTGGAAATCGTGGGCGCGACCAAGATAGAGGCCGGGAGCCTGGACGTGATTTTCCTGCACAATGTCCTTTTCCAGTCGGATCATGATGACTTAGTGCTGAAAGAAACCCACCGCTTGCTTAAAAAAGGTGGCAAGCTCATGGTCATAGATTGGCAGAGAGTGAGCGCGCCTTTCGGGCCGCCGGTAGGAGATCGGCCTAAACCGGAAGACGTTAAAAGATATGGAATGGAAGCGGGTTTTAAGGTTTTGGAAGAATTCACGGCCGGACCGTATCATTATGGAGTAACATTTGAAAAATAACCCATGTTCAGTTTTAAAAACCTGTTTTCCATTTCCCGGACGATTGATTGGCGGCCGAACGTTTCCAAGGAAGCGCTTTTGATTTTCCTTTTTGTGTTTGCTGTTATTTTAGTGATCGCCATTGTTTTGAAAATCATGGAAAAAAGGAAGAAATCGGCCGGTTTTGAAAAGAAACTGATGGACAAATATTTTAATTTGTTTTTGACAGTCAGTCTGTTGGGATTTTTCTGGACCTGGTGCCGGTATGAGAAGGTACTGTATCTTTCCGCCCGGCTTTGGCTCTGGGTCTTGATCATAATTTTCATCATGTGGCTGGCTTGGATTATTAAGTACCAGTTAAAGATAGTGCCGGAAGCCAGGAAAAAATTGGAACAAAAACAAATTTTTGAAAAATATCTGCCTAAGAAAAAATAATATGGTTAAGAAAAAAATCCCCCAAAGCCTGCTCATCTCGCAGGTAGTGCGCATTCTGCCATTTATTTCCAAGAAGAATATAATCCGTATCCTCTCTATTTACGAGAAGTTTGCCACTGGTCAAGCCAAGGATGTCATAAGCGTCATTAAGAAGACATTCTCCGAATCAAAAGCCGGTGATCTAATCGTCAGGTCCGCTAAATTGATCAATGCTAAAGCACGGAAAAGCATCGCTCTCACTCTCATTGCCGATGGCTTCATCCAAAGAGAAAAGAAAAGAAATGAGATTGCCAAACAAGGCGGCTTAACCCCCTTTACGGTTTTAATCTCTCCGACTATGCGTTGCAATCTGCGTTGCA
Organism: uncultured Gammaproteobacteria bacterium; assembly: GCA_964363385.1. GTDB lineage: Bacteria > Patescibacteriota > Patescibacteriia > 2-01-FULL-39-33 > 2-01-FULL-39-33 > CAYIIA01. The sequence goes on along the minus strand of CAYIIA010000052.1, from coordinate 3,297 downwards.
TCGGCTGTTATGCCGGCAATTACTCCCAAGACGACGGCCTGCCTTTTGAAACCGTGGATAGAGTAGTGACTGAAGCCAAGGAAATGGGCTCGGCTTTCATTACCGTTTTAGGCGGAGAACCGTTCATGTGGCCGGGAATTTTTGACTTATTAGAGAAACACCAGGACATGTATTTCCAAATTTATACCAATTCCACTTTAGCTAACAAAGAAAACATCAAGAAGATAAAGAAATTGGGCAATGCCGCTTTGATTTTCAGTGTGGAAGGATTAAAAGAGGAGACAGATAAAAGAAGAGGCCAGGGCGTTTTTGACAAAGTTATGAAAGCTATGGATTTGGCCAGGGAAGCCGGCATTCCTTTTGGTTATTCAGTGGCCGTAACTAAAGAAAATGAACCAGTTATTACCAGCGATGAATTCGTGGATCTAATGATCAGTAAAGGCGCTTTAATCGGCTGGATGTTCCTGTATATGCCGGTGGGCAAGGGTCCGGATCTGGATTTGATGCCAACGCCGGAACAACGTTTGCATCTTCTTAATTTCGACCGCCGAGTCAGGCAAGAGAAGCCTCTCTTCGTGGTGGATTTTTGGAATGACGCGCCGTTTGTCGGGGGCTGTATCGCTGGCAAGCATTATATCCATATTACTTCCGAGGGCTGGGTGGAGCCATGCATCTTCTCCCATATCGCCGTGGATAATATCAAGGAAAAATCTTTGAAAGAGGTGATGATGTCGGATTTCTTTCAGGAGATTAGAAGGAGGCAGCCTTATAATGAAAATTTGTATCTGCCTTGCATGTGGATAGACAATCCGGAATTAAGCCGGGATTTCCATAAGAAATTCAATCTTCATTTAACCCATGCAGGAGCAGATGACATCCTGGTTAAAGAAGATTTAAAAGTTGGCCTAGACAAATACAGCCAGGAAGTGAAGAAGCTCTACCAGGCGGAATGGGACAAGGATCAGGCCATGAAGAGCGCTGGCAAAGGGGAAAAATTCAGCACTAAATTCGGCGGCAAGTGTTAAGGCCTTGACAGCGATAAATATCCGTGATATCATCAGAGCATATAAGACAGCATCCTAAATGCTGTCTTTTTTAAAAGCTAAAAACAACATATGGCTCAATCAGCAATCCAAGCGGCAATCACCCAAATCTGCCAAGAAAAAAATCTTTCCGAGGAATCCATCCTTCGAACGATTGAGTTGGCTTTGGCCGCGGCTTTTAGGAAGGATTTTGGGAACAAGATGCAAAACATCATAACCGAATTTGATCCTAAAACCGGAGCAGTCAAGGTTTTCGACATCAAGACCGTTGTAGAAGACGTGCCAGAAGAACTGTTGGCTGAACAAGAAGCTGAAGAAATATCTCCGGTAAAAAAAGAGAATGCTTTTGTCAGCGATGAAGAAAAGGAGGTCAAAAGATTCAATCCTAAGACTGAGATACAAATCAAGGATGCGGAAGCAATAGATGAAAAACACAAGATTGGAGATGAAATCAGGACTCCCTTGGAAGTGCCGGGAGAATTCGGCCGGATGGCCGCCCAGACTGCCAAACAGGTCATTATCCAGAAGATCAGGGAGCAGGAAAGACAGAATATCTTTGATGAATACAAGGTTTTGGAACATCAAGTCATTACAGGCACTGTCCAGAGAAGAGAAGGCCGTAACGTCTTAGTGGATTTGGGAAGGACTACTGCTATCATGCCCATGGAAGAACAAGTAGAGAGGGAAAGGTACAATGTGGGTAACCGCATGAAGTTTTATCTTAAATCCGTGGAACAGACGACTCGGGGACCGCAACTCATTGTTTCACGCGTCAGCTCGGAAATCGTCAAAAGGATTTTTGAAAACGAAATTCCGGAAGTAGCGAATAATGTGGTGGAAATCAAAGTAATTGCCAGAGAAGCGGGCAACCGTTCTAAGGTGGCTATTTCCACTTCAGATGAAAGCATTGATCCCATCGGAGCCTGCGTGGGCCAAAGAGGCGCCAGGATCCAGACGATCATCGCGGAATTAAACAGTGAAAAAATAGATATTATCCTTTGGGACGAAGATCCGACTAAATTTATTTCCAACGCTTTGTCTCCGGCCAAGATCGCGTCAGTCGAGCTTTCCGAGGATCCGGAAGATCCGGAACGAGTCGCGACGGTTAAGGTGAAGGACGACCAACTGTCTTTAGCTATAGGCAAAGCTGGTCAGAACGTCCGTTTGGCCTCCAGGCTTACAGGCTGGAAGATAGATATTGTTTCCGAATCCGGGGAAAAAGTGAAGCCGGAAGGAAAAGTTGAAGAAACTGCGGAAGAAGAGACTGGAGAGAAGCCTGAAGAAAAAGGCGAATAATTAGGAAAACGCGGCTTAGGCCGCGTTTTTTCAAACTTGCTTTTACTGAAGATTTTCTTTAAAATACAGACATAATCCAATCATAACCTGAAAGCAATATGCTGACTTTAACCGCTGTTATTATCTCTGTCCTTGGTTTGGTTATGGCCGGGATCATGTTCTTTTTCCTTAAAAAACAACCTCCGGACAACAAAGAGGCTGGAGAAGGGATCCGGACGCAATCCATCAAGAGGTTAAGGAGAGAATTTGCTTGGATCTCTGTCTTAGTTATCTTAGCCGGGGCCTCCCTCTTTCTTATTTCTTGGCAGGTCGTTTTACTTTTTGTCCTCGGCGCTCTGTTTACCGGAGTCATAGCCTGTTCAAGCATCAGAATTTCCACTAGAGCGAATATCCAGGTGGCGGAAAAGGCTTCTTCCGGAATCAAGGAAACTTTTAAAGCAGCTTTTTTTTCCGGCTCAATTTCAGGGATCATGGTTCCGACTCTGAGCATATTATTAGTTTCCGGCCTATCTTTGATTTTTCCGGATTGGGAAAAAATATTGTCTTTCGGCCTGGGAGCGTCTCTAACGGCCTTAATGATCCGAACCGGGGGCGGTCTGTATGCCAAAGCTGCGGATATGGGCAGTGATTGGGCAGGCAAGCCAGAGGGCTTCTCGGAAGACGATCCTCGTAATCCGGCTTTGGTTTCCGCCAATACAGGGGATAATATAAGCGACGTAGCGGGATCAGCCACGAATTTTTTTGAAAGTTCGGTCAACATCCTTTCAGTCTCATTGGTTTTTGGCATCATCCTTTTGCCTATATTCGGATCCGGAGCCGTCGCTTTGCCGCTTCTCTTGTCTTCTTGGGGACTGGTCTGCTCCACTGCCGGCCTGTTCTTGTTTAAATTCGCTAAAAAAATCAAAACAATATCTCTTTTTTCCGCAGTTTTATTCTGGATCGGTTCAATGATTTTAAT